>NZ_JBBYHU010000043.1:0-28609 GCF_038289905.1 Flavobacterium flavipallidum
AAAATGCAAAATTATTGGTCGTGTATTTTCTGTAATTAACAGACAAACTCCATACATAAACACCTATAAATTTGCCTGTTAATTTTTAAAATTTTACTTGTTTTTTATCATAGAATGCGCTAATAACATTCCAAATAAAAAACCGCGACTTTCAGCACCAACAACTTTAGTTATTTTTTGTCCTTTTAACGATTGAACCAGAATTTTTAAACATTCCTCTGTCGCTTTTGAATCATTTAACAACGGAGTAATATCTTTAAACAAAATTCCTTCTTTTGGAAAACCCTGAATATCACGGATATAATTTTCTAACTTCATTTTTTTTAGTATTTATTGAAATTTATGCTTGCAAGTTACACATTTATGCCTATATTTGCACCCGCAATCACGCTTTACAAAGCTACTGCAAAAGGCCTCGTGGCGCAACTGAATAGCGCATCTGATTACGGCTCAGAAGGTTACAGGTTTGAATCCTGTCGAGGTCACAAAATATAAAAGCTCATTTCGTCTGAAATGAGCTTTTTTTATAGCTTTTCTCTACTTATTCCTAAGTTTATACACATAAAACAAAATGATTTGGAAGTCCTATCAAGGTGACACTACAGGATTCAAACCATTGTACTACTTTGACCTTTCTATTGTTCATTTCTGATTTTTATGATTAAGGGGTTAATTACAAACCTAGCTTTGAATTGTAGCTTGAACCAAAATCACTTATCTAATCTTCAATATTTCTTTAAGATCTCAGTAACTAAGTGTTAATCTTAATTTGAAATTTACTGCCTAAAGAATGGTATATTTTGAATAACAACAACCTTTAGTATTCATTTTTTGATGAGTTTGAAATTATAAAGATAAGGTTATTCCCAGATGCGACATAACCCATATTATCCATCTGTATAAAATGAATTCTTTAAGTAAGTTTTTTTCTGATTTAAAAAGTTTAAACGAAGCCAAAACCAATAAAATCAACCATCTTTTACTCATAGTTAACCAATTTCAAAAGTTTTATGGTAGAATTTGAAATAGCGTTTTCTAACTCATATATAACTTCGCTTTATCAAAACATAGAAAATAAACAAACTATAAATGTAAAAGATGAAGATTACAAAAAAAACCTTTAGATTATTTTTAGCTTTCTCGGCCATTACTTTTAACTCGTTTGCCCAACCCAATCAAAATGATGAATCATTTATATGGTTTAAAAAAGCGACTGAAGTAATTAATTACCAATTAAACCAAGCCACAAAGACATACATTCCTGGTAAAAATCCGCGTTCGATAAATCCTGATGGAACTGTAAGACTGGCTGGTCTGACGGACTGGACTACTGGATTTTTCCCCGGAAGTCTATGGTATGGATACGAACTTACCGGTAATAAAAAATTAGCTCAGGAAGCTAAAAAATTCACACTTGCACTGGACTCTATCCGAAATATAAAAACCACACATGACCTTGGTTTTATGCTTTTTTGCTCTTATGGTAATGCGTACAGAATTACAAATGACGCAATTTACCTTCCTGCATTGCGTGATGGAGCTCAAAATTTAGCCAATAGATTTAATCCAAAAGTTGGTGTAATCAAATCCTGGGATTTCTCTTGGTGGCATTATCCTGTTATTATTGACAACATGATGAATCTGGAGTATCTGTATTGGGCAGCAAAGGAATTTAATCATCCTGATTATGCCAATGCAGCCAATACACACGCATTGACTACAATGAAAAATCACTTCAGAAATGATTATAGTTCCTATCATGTAGTTGATTATGATCCTTTAACCGGTAAGGTGTTACGAAAAGCTACTCATCAAGGATTAACCGACGAATCCTCCTGGGCTCGCGGACAAGGATGGGGTTTATATGGATATACCTTATGCTATAAAAACAGTAAAAATCTAAAATTCTTAAAACAAGCTGAAAATATTGCTGCTTTTATAATGAATCATCCCCGAATGCCAAAAGACAAAGTTCCTGTTTGGGATTTTGATGTACACAATGCAATGGATACCGAAGAGCGTGCACCAAGAGATGCTTCGGCTGCCGCTGTTATAGCATCTGCCTTATTGGATTTGAGTACACAGGTACAAGACGGAAAAAAATATGCTGATTATGCTGAAGACATTTTAAAATCTTTATCATCAGAAGCTTATTTGGCTAAGCCTGACGAAAATAGTTATTTCCTTCTTAAACATAGCGTAGGTGCTTTTCTTTACAATTCTGAAATTGATACTCCATTGGATTATGCAGATTATTATTATCTGGAAGCATTAAAAAGATATGCCGATATCAAAAAGATTGATTCATCAGTAACAATCCGATAACAATCATTTACAGTTACCGAATGAAAATGTACTCCGGAATTACAATCTAAAAATTGTAACCATGCTGATTTATATATGGTAAACCAAGATTTAAAGCAAACCACCATTAGTAAATTCGGATACATTTCATAATAATTATTGGCTAATCTAAGAGACAGACTTAAAAACCCAACGCTAAAAATTAGCCTTATTTGATTAACCCTAAAACCAAACTATTATGAAAAAAAGTTTACTTGTTTTGATTTGTGTATTTGCTCTGATAGAAACAAAAGCACAAAACTCTGCCTGGTTGTATGACTTTGGTACTGCAGCAGCAGCTCCTTACACATCCACAACCTACAGTAGCAGTTATTTACCCACCCCACTTGAGGGAGGCGGTAATGCTGCTGTAAGAGCTTCATCAACTACTGAAGGACCTATAGAATTAACCTCTTCCAACTGGGCAGGTGGTAGCGGAGCCGAGCTAAAAATAACCGGCGGGACAACTGTTTCAGGAGCCAAATTTGGTTTAGCTCCATTTAACGGGACAACAGTTGCCTCTTTACAATGTAAAATAAACATTCACTCAGGTAGTAATGGTCGATTTTTGCTGTATATTGGTAATGGAAGTAATTTTACCACCGGCAGTAGCGTCAGCGTCCCCCAAACCTTCGCTTCATTGCGTTTCTCTCCTACTGCAACAGCTGTCAATCTGGACTGGCTTTCATCATCTACCAGCCCAAACTATAACACAACAGGACTTTCTCAAACAACAATCAACAAAAATCAGTCCTACGTTTTGAAGTTTTATATGAACAACAGTAATAACACTGCATCATATGTTACTGAAAACGGAAGTTCTCCAACCACGCACAATCTGGCAGCCGGAACTTTTGACATCTGGATTGATAATATGAAAGTACTAACCAATGCAGATCCCGGAACTGGTTTACTTCCACAGGGAACCGCAATTAATGGAGTTAATTTATTAAATGTGGGTGCAGGTTCATCGGCTCCTGTTATGTATATTGATGATATTAGTTATTCCAATTTTTTAATACCTACACCTCCTGTACCACCAGCAACAGTTACCAATAGCCTTGTTAGTGTTGATTACGAAAGTGGCACAGAAAACTCTGGAATTTCAAATTTAAATACTACAAATGCCACTGCTGCTGATGCCGAATACATAGTGAGTCCTGGTCGTACCGGAAATTATGCTATAGCACATCGTGTAACCATTGGAGACTCTGGCTATTTTTCCGATAATCACTGGCGTAGTGAAGCTGCTACTGCTCAAATGTTTGATACCGGAAAGTATTATCCCGGAGATGAACGTCGCTTTGAAACCAGTTTGTTACTGAAAGATTGGGAGCCTTACACACCGGGTATGGCACAAAATGGTGATATTATTTTTCAAGGTAAACAAAGCGGCGGTGAAAACCCTGCCTGGTATCTTAGCGCCAAGCGTAATAGTATTACTTTTCGCATTCCAAATGATAATATCGAGCCAACAATTATAGAGGATTTTCGTCCGTACATCAATCAATGGATTGATTTCAGAGTGGATGCAAAAATGACAACGGATGCCACAGGGTATTACAAGGTTTATTATAGACTACCAGGTCAAACTGAATATACTTTGGCTTATGAGATTAGTAATCATAGAACTTTCAATCAGGATGTTCCTGAAGAAAATCCTTCAGGATATCTGAAATGGGGATTGTACCGCCCTGGACAATCAATCACTACCGATCCACCCAACGTTGCAACACGTATCATTTACCATGATGATATACGTATTTTTAAACTTAATAATAACAGCGCACCAGTACAAATTTGGGGAAATACTTTAAATGGTACTATTGACTTTAGTTCGCCTGTTATCATAGGAAATATTTCTAATTCCAATATCGTAAATGACGGAAGTACAACTCCTAGTTTCTTTTATGCCACAGAAAGCGATCTTAACACTGCCGGCGTATTTAGCAACAGAGTTTTACTAAATGGATGGACTAATAAAGTATTGACATCAGACCCCGCTACTCCATTTAATCCTAATCAATATTTTGAGTTCAAACTGCAACCGGCAAGTGGCTACAAAATCGATTTTTCTAATCTTAAATTCACAGCGAGAAAAGGAAACACTGCTGACCCTAGTATGTTTGTAATGCGATCCAGTCTGGACGGTTTTACAAATGATATTACAACTCCTCAAAGCTTTGCCGGAACAACTGCTACCGCACTTACCTACGACCTGTCTTCATTGTCTAACGTTCAAGCACCTATCACTTTTCGTCTGTATTGGTATGGTTCTAACAGAACAGGCGGAATTCCTCTGATAGGTATCGATGATTTTTCATTCAATGGTCGGGTTAAACCTGTTTTTAATATTCCTGAAAAATCGGATATAACTAAAAGCACAGACCCCGGTTATAGCACCTATACTGTAAAAGCTAATGAATTTGACATTACCGCAGTAAACAACTGCAGTAAAACCACTTACAACTATACACTTAGCGGAGCTACTACAGGTAGCGGTAACGGCTCACTGGCTGATCAAATTTTTAACAAAGGAGAAACCCTCGTTAAGTGGGTAGCCACCGATGAATGCAGCAACAGTTCTTCTGTTTCATTTATAATAAAAATTAATGATACTGAAAAGCCTATTTTCACCGCACCTTCTGCAATAATCGTAAACAATGATGAAAATCAATGTAATGCAAGCATAATATTAGTTCAGTCTACTGTTACCGATAACTGTGCCGTGGCTACTATTACTAACGATGCGCCAGCCTTATTTCCTATTGGTATTACAACAGTAACCTGGAAAGCAACCGATACAAGTGGCAACATGGCTACAACAACACAAACAGTAACCGTAATTGATACACAGACTCCGGAAATAAAGGTCATTGAAAAAATTAACCTTTGTTATGAAACAAGTGGTAATTATACAATTCCTGTAGCAATATCTACTGATAATTGTACTGCAAATACTGTGACGTATCAAATTAATGGCGCTACTATAAGAAATGGAAATGGTATAGATGCCAGTGGGAATTTCAATATCGGAATTTCAACAATAACATGGATCGTTACTGACAATGCCGGTAATAGCAGTACGGCTATAACTACCGTTACAATTAACAGCAAATTAACAGCAGACATTGCAGATATTTATTCAGTAAGTCCCGGAGGTCAGGCTAATACAATTTATTTGGGTTACGGTCCTTCTTCGCTAACCTTATCTGCAACACCTACTAATGGTACAGCACCTTATAGCTATTCGTGGAGTAATGGTGCTACAAATGCAAGTATTACAGTAAGTCCTTCAACGCCGGGAGTACACAGTTATACAGCTACAATTACAGATGCACTAGGTTGTTCTTTTGCTGTAACCAAAGAAATAAACGTAATCGATATTCTTTGTGCAGACGGTAAAGTAAAACTATGTCACAGCAGTAATCCTAACCACGATAAAAGTCTTTGTATTTCAACAAGTAGTGTTTCTGATCATCTGGCGCACGGCTGTTATTTGGGAAATTGCAATACTTTGAGCAGTAAAAAAAATATTGAACTTGCAAAAGAAGTAACAAACGAGTTTTCTGTAATGATTGCCCCTAATCCAACAGATACAGAATTTCATATTAATATTAGCAGTAATTCTGCAGAAACTGTTTCTGTAAATGTGTTTGATATTTCAGGAAAAAGAATCAATTTATTAAAAGTAAATCCTAATCAAACCATAAGCTTTGGAAACAATTTAAAATCAGGAATATACCTGACCGAAATAATTCAAGGCAAGAATAAAAAAACAGTTAAGTTAATCAAACAATAAGCTGTTTTTTACTTAACTTAATAAGTAAATAAAATCATAAGAGGCTATTATTTTTTGATCAAAAACAACCAATTTATAGTAGCTTCTTATTGATTTTAAAAGAATTTAATTGACAATAATCTATTTACAACACGATGATAAATTTAAAAAAAACAATAGTCCTTAGCCTTTCATTTATAGCAATATCTTTTGTCAAAGCTCAGGAATTGCCAATATCTAAGGATAGTTTCGATAATATCAACCTAACTTATCACGGCTTAGAAAAAGTGAACGCACTTTATACAGCAGCTAAATATGATGAAGCTGCCAAAGAACTTCTTACTTATTACCGCAACCGAAAAAACATCAAACATCCCGAATTTAATATTGGAGATGAAGCTCGATTTAGAGGAAAAGACATTGGCAAAGCCAATCAGTTAAAAGCAGATAATGCCTTAGAACATCAATTTCAACCCCAAAAAGGCTATGGCTATTATGATTATGGCAAAGACATCAATTGGGAATATTGGCCGGTTAAAGACAACGAAGTGCGCTGGCAATTACACCGAGTAACCTGGTGGCAAGCTATGGGAATGGCTTATCGCAGCAGTGGTGACGAAAAATATGTTAAAGAATGGATTTTTCAATTCAGAGATTGGGCTAAAAAAAATGCTTTAGGTTTATCTCCGGAAAACGATCGTTATGCCTGGCGTCCTTTAGAAGTTTCGGATCGTACACAAAGTTTGCCCGGAACTTTTAATTTATTTATAAACTCCCCTCATTTCACAGCTAATTTTTTACTGGAGTTTTTAAACCTTTTTCACCAACAAGCCAATTATATTACTAAACATTACAGCGCAGAAGGTAATCATTTATTATTTGAAGCCCAAAGAGTTCTAGGAGCAGGCAGCATCTTCCCTGAACTTAAAAATGCCGAAGCTTGGCGTAAAAGCGGTATTGAGATATTAAACCGTGAAATAAAATTACAGGTTTTAAATGATGGAATGCAATGGGAACTTTCGCCAACGTATCATGTAGCCAGTATTGAAATTTTCCTGAAAGCCTATAACTCGGCTAAAATGGCCGGTGTGGCACAGGAATTTCCGGAAAGCTATGTAAAAACAATCGAAAATATGGCAGAAGCAACAGCAAAAATCTCCTTTCCAGATTACAACAATCCTATGTTTGGAGATTCTTGGCTTACTACTAAAGATGTCCGAATGAAACAATTTCAATCTTGGTCAAAACTATTTCCCGAAAATAATTTGCTACAATACTTTGCTACCGACGGCAAAGCAGGCACTATCGATTTTCTATCATCAGCATTAGAAAATGCCGGATTTTACACCTTCAGAAATGGGTGGAATAACCAATCGACTGTAATGATCGTCAAAGCTGGTCCTGAAGGAAAATTTCATGCACAACCCGATAACGGAACTTTCGAACTTTGGGTAAAAGGACGCAATTTTACACCTGATGCCGGTTGTTATATCTACAGTGGAGACGCTGAAATCACAAAAATGAGAAACTGGTATCGTCAAACAAGAGTACACTCGACCCTTACACTCGACAACCAAAACATGGTAATTACAAAGGCGGAACAAAACAAATGGGAAACGAGTAAAAAGCTGGACATCTTGACCTACACCAACCCTAGTTACACCGATTTGAATCATCAACGCAGTATCCTTTTTATAGACCAAAAGTATTTTTTAATTATTGATAAAGCCATTGGTAAAGCAACCGGGAATGTACAAGTACATTTTCAATTAAAAGAAGATAGTAATCCTGTTTTTAACAAAATAAAAAACAGTGTTTGTACTACTTATACAGACGGAAACAACCTTTTAATTCAATCAGTAAACTCAGATAAAGTTAGCCTTAACAAAGAAGAAGGAAAAGTTTCGTATGCTTATGCAAAAGAAATTCCAAGACCTGCTTTTGCTTTCGAAAAAACTAAAAATGATGATAAAACAGCATATTTTATAACTATAGTTTATCCCTACGACGGTACTAAAACTCCTGAAATTGAAATTAAGGAAAATAAAGGAAATGATTTTGAAAAAGGAAACATCAATCTTTCTTTAAATATCAATGGAAAGAAAACCAATTTAAACGCTAAGATTCACTAGCAAAAAAATACCATCACTATTTTCCAAACAGTACTAATCTAATTTTAGAAAAATTATTTTAAAATGCTTTTGCAAACTAATTAAATTCAGCAAATACAGGTTTTTAATGAGTTTTTTACTGAGTTTTAAGGATTTAAAAGTAGTATTCATCAAATTCAATAGTATTTTGGACATTTTCAAAACTAAACTGAACAACTGATTTATAACTTTACAAATGTTAATTAACTGTAACAAATTAAAAATCAATCCATAATTGATTAATCCATTTTAAAAACATTACAACTAAACAAATCCTAAAACCAAACTTTATGAAAAAATCAATTTGGGAGTATCCTTGATACGATACAAAAAGTAAACTGATATTTAAAGAAAAGAAAATCTCGAGAAAATAAATTAACAAATATCAAAACTATAATTTTAACTAACTCATTACCAATTTTAGAAAAGGCTTTATCCCTTATTCTATATTAATAACAAAATTATGAAAAGGACTCTATTTTTATTTTTGTTGCTTACAAATTGCATCCTCGTGTTTGGGCAAGATAATGTTACCGTAAATGGTATGGTAAGCGACGGGCAAAATATGCCAATGCCAGGGGCTACTGTTATAGAAAAAGGAACAAAAAACAGTACTGTAACCTCAATCGATGGTTTCTATCAAATCAAGGTGAAACCAAATGCTACATTAGTTTTTTCCTTTATGGGAACAAAAACTATTGAAGAAAAACTTAACGGTCGAACAACCATAAACACAAAATTAGCCGATGAGACAAACAGCCTTAATGAGGTTGTAGTTGTAGGTTACGGAACCAAATCAAGAAAAGATCTTACCGGAGCTATTTCTTCTGTTAAAGGAGAAGAGCTAGCTAAAGTACCGGTACAAAACGTAGCTCAGGCATTGCAAGGACGCATTGCTGGTATGGAAGTTACTATGAGTGACGGAACATCAGGATCTGATCCTTCTATTAAAATACGCGGCGGAATGTCCATTACTCAAAGTAATGAACCTTTGTATGTAATTGATGGTGTGCCTCAAACTGGAGGATTAGGTTTTTTAGACCCTATGGATATTGAATCAATAGATATACTAAAAGATGCTTCATCAACTTCAATTTATGGAGCACAAGGTGGAAACGGAGTAATTTTAGTAACCACCAAGCAAACAAAATCCGGAAAAATAACAGTTAATTACGATACCTACGCAGGTATAAAACAGGTAACTTCTGAAATTCCTGTAATGAACCCATATCAATTTGCTCTATTAACTTATGAAAGAGTAGTAACTGACCCTATAAAACTGACCGCATTTACAAATAATTATGGTGCTTTTGATCAACTGGAATCACTTTATGCAAACAGAGCAGGTAAAAATTGGCAAAAAGAAATCTTTGGTAGCCCGGTAATGAGTCAATATCATAAATTAAGTATCAGCGGCGGACAAAACGAAACTAAATTCAATATTTTCTATTCCCTAAATGATGATGAAGGTGTAATGAGAGAAAGTGCTTCGAGAAAAAATATTGCTAAAATATCGATAAATCATAATGTAAGTAAAAAGTTTTCGATTAATGGTATTGTGAATTATTCCAATCAAAAAATTACTGGATTAGGTACCGGCGAAGGTGGAAATCCAAGATTAAGTATGTTACAAAATGTATTGCGGTACCGTCCTGTAAATGGACTATTAGGCACAGATGATGAACTTGAAGATTTATTGTTAGACCCATTAGATACCAGTCTTGCATTACAAAGCCCACTGGTTTCCATAGCCAGCCAACAAAGAGAATCAGTTAAGAAAGGATTAAATGCAAGTGTACAATTACAATACAACCTTACTCCTAACTTAGTTTACAGAGGATTAGCGAGTTTAACTGATAACAATACTACAAGCAAGTATTTCAATGACAGTTCAGGTATTCTGGCTATCAGAAGTGGTGGTGCCTTTGGTGGAATTTCCGAATTTCATTCAAGCCGTTTTAATTATAATAACACCCTTACATACAGTAAAACATTTGCTAAGAGTCATAAGTTTGATATTACTGCCGGTCAGGAATATATTTATAATTATTCTGAAGCCTTTTCTGTAAGTGCTTCTGCCTTTCCGGAAGTAAATTCAGGCTGGGATAGATTAGATCTGGGAACTGTTCCCGGAATTCCAACATCACTTACTGAAGATGATAAAATAATGTCTTTTTTCGCCAGATCAAATTACTCATACAAAAACAGATACTTATTATCGGCAAGTTTACGAACTGATGGTTCTTCTAAATTTGGAGCAAACAACCGATGGGGATATTTTCCAGCAGTCTCTGCCGCATGGAGAGTTATTAACGAAGATTTCATGAAAAACGCAACTGCTATTTCTGATTTAAAACTTCGCGCAAGTTACGGTCAGGCTGGAAATAACAGAATAGCTAATTATGCAGCATTGGGAATTTTTGATTCAGGATCTTATCCTTTAAACAACACAACCGTTACTACTGCATTCCAGAAAAATCTTCCGAACCCAAATTTGAAATGGGAATCAACTCAATCTACTAACTTGGGGTTAGATTTAGGTTTTTTCAACCAAAGAATCACTCTTACAACTGAATTGTACGATAATCGCTCTAAAGATTTACTGTATAACACTCGTATTCCTGCCAATGCTGGTTTTACAAATCAGTTTCAAAATATTGGATCTACCTCTAGCCGTGGTCTTGAGTTTACTTTAAATACAGCAAATATTAAAAAGACTGATTTCTCTTGGAATACCAGTTTTAACATCGCTTTCAACAAAACCAAAGTACTTAGTTTGAGTGAAGGTGAAACCTCATTGTTAACCAGTAGTTATTTTCCTAATGTAAACGACTACATATTAGAAGTAGGAAAGCCGGTAGGTATCATGTACGGTTATGTTAGAGATGGTTTGTACCAAGTAGGTGATTTTGATTACAATACAACAAATGGAACTTATGCTTTAAAATCAGACGTAGTCAAGGACAATGGTGCAGCAGCACAACCGGGATTCATTAAATTTAAGGATGTCAATGGAGATGGAGTAATAAACGATTTGGACCGAACTGCAATAGGAAATGCTAACCCTAAATTTTCTGGAGGTTTGAATAATACCTTTAGTTATAAAGGAATCGATTTGAGTATATTTTTAAACTTTACTGTAGGTAATGATATTTTTAATGCCAATGTATTAAACAACGCAAGTCTTAATACAGAGAACTTAAATTCATTAGCAGTATTTGCAGACAGATGGACAACTATTAATGCCGCCGGACAACGAGTAACTGATCCTACCGAGTTAGCAGCTTTAAATGCAGGAAAAACAAATCCTGTTTACAACGGAAATGCTACAGGTCGTTTGTATAGCGATATTATCGAAGATGGTTCTTTCTTGCGTATCAACAACATCAGCTTAGGATATACTTTACCTAAAAAATGGTTGAATTCAATGAGAATTTCAAGTATGAGATTTTATGTAACTGCTTATAATTTGTATGTATTTACCAAATATTCAGGTTATGATCCTGAAGTTAGTGTAATTAATAATGCCTTAACTCCTGGTGTTGATTTTAGTGCTTATCCAAAATCAAAATCTTTTATTACAGGTTTAAATATTTCACTATAATTTAAAATTTAAAGAAAATGAAAAATAAAATATTTTCCCTAAAAACAATTTTAGTAGCTGGTGCAGCTTCTTTATTACTGCCCCTTACTTCTTGTGATAATCAGATAGAAACCACTCCATACTCTTATTTCACATCTGATAATTTTTTCTCCAATGAAAACGAAGCCTATATGGCAACATTAGGAGTATATGAAATCATGTCATCTCAAGAGACCTACGGTTGGAATATTCCTCAAGTTTTTGATACGGATACTGATCTTATCCAAATTAGTGGAGACACCGATGTTGACTGGAGAACAATACCACACTACAAAGGCATTTCAAAAACAGTAACTTTTTATACTGTATGGAGTAAATTGTACAATGGTATAGACCGAGCAAACGTGGTAATTGAAAAAATACCAGAAATGGATTTATATAAAAATGGTACCGAAAGTCAAAAAACGCAATTGAACCGCATGTTAGGTGAAGCTAAATTTTTACGTGGTTTTTATTATTCTGAGTTAGTACGCCTTTGGGGAGATGTTCCTTTTAAAACCAAAAGCTCGCAAACAGGAGATAACTTTAGAGCAGGTCTTGTGGATCGTTATGAAATCTATACGCAAATTATAAAAGACATGCAGGAAGCTACTGCCGTATTGCCTGAAGCAACACCTACAGATGAACGTATTAATAAATGGGGAGCCAAAGCTATGCTTGCCAGAGTGGCATTATTTGCCGGAGGATATTCATTAAGAGCAGATGGAACTATCAAACGTCCAGACAATTATAAGGATTATTACCGATTGGCACAACAAGAAATTAATGATATTATGGCTAACAATCCCTATAAGTTAAATCCATCTTATTCTAAAGTATTTAAAAACCAGTGCCAACATGTTTTAGAACCTACTGAAAACATTTTTCAGGTTGCTTTTTACAATCCTGCAATAGGAACTATATTAGCCAATACTTCTTGGTCAGGTTATTTCAATGCTCCATCTGCTCCTACTGCTACTAACAGTTTTTATGGAGGTACAGCAGCCAGATGTTTAGTGCCTAAACCATTCTATACTAGTTTTGCAGCAGGAGATCAACGCAGAGATTTTTCAATTGCTACTTATATCTTTGATGCTCTAGGAAACAAGATCGCTCGTATAACTACTAACCAAGACCAATCATGGACAACAGCCAAATGGAGCAGAGAATATCAAACTAACGCTCCTCAGGAAAGAATTAGTACTTACATCAACTGGGTAATTATGCGTTATTCAGATTTGTTATTAATGCGTGCTGAAGTGGAAAATGAATTAAACGAAGGACCAAACACCATTGCTTATGATGCCATCAATGAAGTGAGACGAAGAGGTTTTGGTTTAGATGTACCAGGAAGCAGAATTAGTGTTGCTTTAGGAAGCCAAGGTACAGGATACACATCAGCAGCTACTGTAGTAATTAATATCACAGGAGGAGGCGGTACTGATGCAGCCGCAGCTGCTGTTACAATGGCAAGTGGAGGTCGTATTAATACAATTACAACACTACGTTCTGGCGATGGTTATACTTCTGCTCCAACAGTAACAATTACTAGTACTGATGGAAAAGGTTCCGGAGCAACAGCAACAGCTACACTTTTGACAAAACCAACAGCTGCACAAGTTAATCTTGCTGGCTTAGATAAAGCTAATTTTCTTAAAGCAATACAACAAGAAAGAGCTTGGGAACTTTCAGGCGAAGGAATGCGTAGAGCCGATTTAATCCGTTGGGGAATTTTAGCTGAGAAGATAGCCGAAACAAAAACAGCTGTACAGGCGATCAGAGTTACTTATCCTTATCCGGCATTTGACAACTTTACCAAATTCAAACACGAATTATATCCTTTTCCAACTAATGAAACGGATGTTAACAAAAGTATTACCCGTCAAAATCCTAATTATTAATACTCTAAAACGAAAATTATGAAGAAGATAATTCTATTATTCCGTTTAATGTTAATAAGCAGTTTATCTTTTGGTCAAAACAAACCAAAAAGCATGAAGATCTTAAGAGATTCTATTTTTACGGTAATGAAATTGAGTAATGAAAACAGACTGAAAATGCACGAGCTAATTGCTGAAAACGGTAAAACCCAAAAAGCTATTAAAGAAGATGCAACACTTACTGAGGAACAAAGAAAAGAAAAATTGCAAGCTTGGAAAAAAGATATTACGGCAGAAGAAAGAAAAATACTCACCACTGAGCAATTTGAAATATGGAGGGATTTTGGAAAATCCTCAAAACAAAAATAATAACCAATAATCCAATGCAGAGCCTCAAAAGCGCTGCATTTCTTTTTTAAATAAATACCACTCTTGAACATTTTGTCATTTAACACCAACTTATAATTAATTAACAAATGTCCCCATATAATATAAAATCATAAGTAATTACAACTATAATTACACATAAAACACAGGCTTTAACTAAATTTAATAGCATTTTGAACAAAATCAAAACCTCTTTCAGATGCAGATAGCTAAATTCGTAATATCATTTACAAGTTATTCAATAAAATTAGCATAGATTATGAAAATCAAAAAACACCTATTGCTTCTATGTCTGTTAGCCTTAAATATGTCTTGGGTTAGTGTTGCCCAGACAAGCAGTCGTCCCAATATTCTCATTATTATGACCGACCAACAAACGGCTGATGCGATGAGTATAGCCGGAAACAAAAATTTACATACTCCGGCAATGGATAAACTGGCTCAAAACGGAGTTCGTTTTACTAAAGCTTATTGCGCTCAACCTTTATGCAGTCCGTCCCGTGCGGCAATAATGAGTGGAAAAATGCCTTTTGAAAATGGTTTTATAGGGAATGCCCCTGAAAAAGATGGACAATGGCCTGAAGATTTATTAATGATGGGTAAAATTTTTCAAAATGGAAATTACAAAACGGGCTATGTAGGGAAATGGCATTTACCTGTACCAACCACTAAAAAAAACCAACATGGTTTTGAATACATTGAGAACACAAACTTTTTAGATTATAATGATGCAGCAACACCTTCTTTTTGTGCTCGTTTTATCAAAGAAAATAAGAACAATCCTTTCTTACTCGTGGCTTCTTTTTTGAACCCTCATGATATTTGTGAATGGGCAAGAGATGAAGATTTAAAAATGGATGTTTTAGAAGATGCTCCTCCGGCTGATCAGTGTCCGCCATTACCGGCAAACTGGCAAATACCTGCTCACGAACCCAAAATTGTTCGTGATCAACAAAAAATAGTCGGTTTACGCACCTACCCTTCTGTCAATTATACACCCGAAAAATGGCGTCAATACCGATGGGCTTACAACCGATTAGTCGAAAAAGTTGATAATTATATCGAAATGGTATTAGCATCGTTAAAAAAATATGGTGTCGAAAAAAATACCATTATCATTTTCACCGCCGATCATGGCGATGGCAATGCAGGACACAGTTGGAACCAAAAACAAATTTTATATGAAGAAGCGGCTAAAATTCCTTTTATCATCTCCAAAATGGATGGTTCGATAACTCCCCGAACGGATGATATGTTAGTTTGCAACGGTATCGATATTATCCCAACAATATGTGGTTTCACAGGAGTGCCGAAACCAACTTACTTAAAAGGAATAGACTTAAGCAAAAAAATAGCCAATCCCGAACTACAACTACGCGATACACTGGTTATTGAAACTGATTTTGCCGATAATGAAGATTTATTAGGCATTAGTGGCCGAGCTGTGATTACTAAAGATTTTAAATACATTGTTTACAACAAAGGAGAAATTAAAGAACAATTATTTGATTTAACCAACGATCCCGGAGAAATCAACAATTTAGCGGTAAATAAAACATACAAAAAACAGCTTATTGCCATGCGAAACTATTTAAAGCAATGGTGCAAAAAAAACGGAGACACATTTGATTCAGGATTATAAATCCGATTAAAAAAATAAAGATATGATACCTAAAAAAATAGCTGTAGTAGCACTATCAATATTTGCAATCCATGTTTTCGGTCAACAAAAGTCCGCATTCATTAAACTAACAGCAGAAAAATTGCATTCCAGAGTTCGCGAATGGCCTTATCCGGTCAATGGGATAACGGTGCCAACCAATGCGCCTGCTCTGCTGTGGCCTGGAACAAATGGAAAAGAAATGGTCAAACCCATGGAAAGCGGCAGTACTGTTACTGAAGATCCAAACATTGGGAATGTGCGTTACAAAGTAATGTTAGCCAGCGATAAAAATTTCAACAACGATTTACTTAGCAGTTCTGAGCAACGTTGGGCGGTTTATCCGCTACATCAGGCTTTAAAACCGGGAAAATGGTACTGGAAATACGGTTATGCTTTAAAAGGCAGCAATCAATGGGCCTGGTCTGCTGTTTATGATTTTGTGGTGGATGCCAAATATGCTAATGAAAAAGTATCTCCTCCAATTAGTGAAGTATTGAAAAGAAATGAAGGCTCTCACCCTCTTTTATGGGGTATGAACCGCATTGGAGAAGATTTTTATCGCAATAATCTGGACAATCCAGAAGCTAAAAAATTCATTGTATTTGCAGAAAAACTAATGTTGGCTCCGCTTCCTACTGAGAAACCACAAAGAATCATAGATACTACTGGAAAAACTCCATTGGAGAAAAAAATTATTATCGAAAGAATGTATCACGGTTTTGGTGATGCCGTGGGAAATCCGGTTCGTAATTTGTGTATTGCTTATCAGCTGACAAAAGACAAACGCTTTATTCTGGATGCCAAACGCAGAGCATTAAATATTGCCAATATGAATCCTGATGGCCTGGCTACAGGAGATGATTTTACCAGTGGTGCTGTTTTAGAAGCCTTAGGTTGGTTCTATGATGCCGGATATGATTTTTTAACTCTTCAAGAAAAAGAACAATTCAAAAATAGTATTACAATTAGAGCAAAAAGAATTTATAATCATTTGCCTAATCGTTTTGAGTTGCATGTAAGCGACAATCACGTTTGGCAAATTACCCTGCGCAACCTAGCTATTGCAACAGTAGCGGTAATCAATGATGTTCCGGAAGCCAAAGAATGGCTTACTTACATGTATGAAGTCTGGTCGGCACGTTTTCCTGTGTTAGGTACAACCGATGGAGGCTGGCATGAAGGCAATGGTTATTTCAGGGTAAATTTTAAATCTATCATTTATTTATCACAAATGTTTGGTGACTTTAGCGGAGTCGATTATTTTAAATTGCCATGGATGCAAAACCTGCCTTATTATATGTTGTACACCCATCCTAACGGTGCTGCTACTACCGCTATAGGCGATATGTGGGAAAACGTTCCCTACATTGTAAAAGGTGAAGCCTGGTTTGCAGATGCGCTAACTTACCGAATGAATAATCCTTACTTAAATGACTATGTCAATGGAATAAAAAGAGATCACCCTGATTATTTTCATGGTACAGATGATTTCCTTTTCTTTCGATTATTGAATTATAAACCTAACAGAGAACTTCCTGCTTCCTCGCCTACTCAATTGCCTAAAACCAGAAAATTTGCTGATGTAGGTGTGGTAGCCATGCACGAAAATTTAGCACAAGCCAATAAAAGTATAAGCAGTTATCTGTTCAGTAGTCCGTTTGGATCTTCAGGACACGGTCACGCTTCGCAAAATGCTTTTACGATTAATTTTAAAGGCAAAGTACTTTTTGGAGGAACGGGTTATTACAGTAATTTTAGTGATAAACACAACCTTCTATATTACCGTACTTCTAAGGCTTACAACACCATCTTAGCCGATAGTCTAAACCAAAAAATTGGCGAAGAAGGTTATGGTTGGATTCCAAGAGCTATTTCAGGACAGCGTATTCAATATGCTTTGGGTGATGCCAGCAATGCTTATGGCGAAATAAAAAGCGACTTTTGGTTAAACCGATTCCAACAAATCAATCTAACACCTAATAAAGCGAATGGTTACGGCGAATCGGGTGTTACTTTATACCGCAGACATCTATTGCAGCTGGATGGTGGTTATATTATTCTTTATGATGAATTAGAAGCCAATAAGCCTGTAAAATGGACCACACAATTTCATTGTCCGTATTATACCATCGAAGGAACAAACGCTGCAAACGCCAACCAACAAAATTTTACGGTAAAAACTGATTTAGGGAATGTGACAGCAAGTGTTTTTGCGAATACTTCTTTGAAAATGAATATTCACAACAAATTTTTTGAACCAGCAGTCAATTGGAATAAAGTGACCAATGACGAAGGTCAGATTAAAGATTTTAAAGATCAATGGCATGCAGGCATTACTTCGGAAGCCAAACAAAAATTCCGATATTTAACCATTATCCAAATCAAAAATGGAAAAACCGAAGTGATTAAAACGCTATCAAATAAAAAAGGGTTAACTCATATACAAGTTGGCGATTGGGATATTCAGGCACAATTAGATGGTGAAAAAACGGCTGCATTACAGGTTTTGGATAAAGAGGCAAAATCCCTGTTTAACTATGGAAATCTGCCTATTCTATTTCAAGGCAAAGCCTATAAATCTAAAATTGCAGGAAGTTCTCTATTATTAGAAATGGAAGGAAGTAAATTGAACAAACAAGAAGCCATAGATGAATTACCGGATGTTGCCAAATATGACCGAAATTAAAATAGCCCTATTCTTTTAAATTATAACAACATTACTTTTTTGCCCCAAATTGCCTAACTTGTTGTTCTCTTTTAACGAGAAAAATAAATATTATTTAAAAGAAAATAAGCGTAGAAAAACAACTATAATCCACACTGTCATGAGAAAAAAGATTGCTTGTATCGCACTGTTTTGCATTACTCTTTTAGCCACTAAGAGTCATGCTCAAATGCAGGATCGCTATTTTCGTAACATTTCGGTCGATAAAGGCTTGTCGCAAAGTACTGTTTTTGCCATTAGACAAGACGCTCTGGGTTTTATCTGGATTGGTACACAGGATGGCTTAAACCGTTATGACAGTAAGGGATTTAAAGTATATCGACCAATAAAAAACGTTAAAAACAGCTTACAGTCGTACTATATTCGAAGCTTATTTACGGATCACAAAGGACAATTATGGATTGGAGGGAATAAAGGAATCAGTGTTTATAACTATGACACCGACAGTTTTACAAACTATCAGCTGCCTCGTAGTCTGGGCGAATGGTATATTTCTTCAATTACAGAAGACAATGCCCATCAAATTTGGGCAACCTCCATTGCTGGTGATGTTTTTGTACTTTCGCCAAAAGCAGATCGTTTTATCCCGGTTAAATTCAATGCTTCATCCCATGAGATTAAAAAAATCGCTTACATCGGACTTTGGCAAAAACAAATAATTTTGGGTACAGATGTTGGTCTTTTTAAATTAAAACCCAACAGTTCTCAATTGACAAAAATTAATATTGGTGTTAAAAAAACCTATATCAATGATGTCTATATCGAAAATAAAAACATATGGGTAGCAACCGAAGGTAACGGACTTATTAATTACGACACAAAAAATAATAAGCTTACTGTATTACTGCATAAAACAACCGCAAACAGTATTGCTGATAACAACATCCGATGTGTAGGTAAAGATACTGAAGGAAATCTTTGGATTGGCACATTTAAAGGCCTTTCCATTTTTAATCCTAAAGAAAACTCGTTTACTAACTATTACCATCAAATAGCGCAACCTTATACCATCAGTCAAAATTCAGTGCGTTGCTTTTTTAAAGACAAACAAAACGGAATTTGGTTAGGCACTTATTATGGAGGTATTAATTATTACCATAAAAATGATATTAAGTTCAATTTATTGAGCCAAAACTCCGGTAAACCTTCGTTAAATGACGAAGTTATTGGTGTAATAAAACAAGATGCAAAAGGTAATTTTTGGATAGGAAGTAATGACAAAGGGCTGAACTATTGGAACAAAAACGCCAATACCATAAGCTATTATTCGAATAGCGAAAATAATCCAAACAGTTTAAGTTCTAACAACATCAAAGCCATTGAATTTGATAACAATGCTAATATCCTGATTGGAACTCACAATGGAGGACTTAATTTACTAAATCCTAACAATGGCATAGTACAGCGGTTTCTTCATGATGACAACAATCCAAGTTCCATAGCCGGAAATTTGGTTTACAGTATCTTAAAAGATTATAAAGGTCGTATTTGGGTGGGCACAAGATCCGGTTTAGATCAATTTCATCCGGAAACCAAATCGTTTACTCACGTTCATTTAGACAAAGCCGGAAAACGTCCTTCTTCTGATGACATTACCTATCTTTTTGAGGATAGCAAACATCGTATCTGGATTGGGACAACTAACGGTGTAACCTTATTTTATCCTGATAATCTTTTATTTGGAGACATTGGACACGGAAAACGAAGCGATGATATTGTAAATTGTATTACCGAAGATCAAAAACATCGCATTTGGATGGGAACCCGAGAAGGACTACGCCTGTATGATGAAACTCAGGAAACATTTATTAGTTTTAAAGAAACCATCGATTTTGTCAAAGAAACGATTTATGGTATCATCCCTGACGAAGATGGAAACCTATGGATTTCAACCAACAGAGGTTTGATAAAATTCAATCCGGATAAAGGTTCGGTTCAAACATTTGACGAAAGCGACGGTTTGCAAAACAATCAATTTAACGAATACTCATTTTATAAAGCTAAAGATGGAATGTTGCTTTTTGGAGGAATCAAAGGACTCTCCTATTTCTATCCGTCTATGATAAAACAGCAGGCACTTCCGTTAAAACTGAATTTTACAGCACTCGAAGCATTAAATAAAACTGTTGCTGTTAATGACGAAACCAACATTCTGGAACAGCATATTGACCAGACAGAAAGCATCGAAATTGGACCTGAATACAAACAGTTTAGTATCTTTTTTAATACCTTCAATTATATATCCTCTAATCGTACCCACTATTATTACAAACTGGACGGAATTGACAAAGATTGGCAACTTACAGATGAACTAAAGATTAGTTACAGTAATTTACCGGTTGGAAAATACAATTTGCAGATTAAAGCAATGGGACCAAATGGTGAAATGAGTGCCATTAGAAATTTAGAAATTAAAATCCTGCCGCCTTGGTACAAAACTAGCTGGTTTATTCTACTGTTACTCATAGTAATCGGTACGGCTACCTATATTGGTTTCCGAATGATTACCGAACGAATTAAAGCCTTACAACAGCTCAAACAAGAACGCATCGATAAAGAAAGAGTACGCGATATCAATCAGGTAAAAATGGATTTTTTCACCAATGTTTCACACGAACTTCGAACTCCGTTAACACTCATATTAGCACCTTTAGAAGAATTATTAAAACTGCCTTTTACTGATAAAGCAACCAAAAAGAAGCATGAGCTGATGTTTCTTAATGCTAAAAGACTGTATAATCTGGTGGATCAGTTATTTGAATTCAGAAAAACTGAAATGGGAACACAACAGCTCAAGGTAAGTAAAAATGATATTGTGCGTTTTGTTCAGGAAGTTTACGAATCTTTCAAACCACTTTCAGAGAAAAAACAAATCCATTTTACAAACCATTCTTCAGAAACAGCTCTTTCGTTTTATTTTGATAAGGATGCTATGGAGAAAATACTATTCAACCTGCTTTCCAATGCTTTTAAATACACCGAAGCAGGACATAATATCAGCATTGAATTATTGAAAAAAGAAGATCAAATAGTTATAAAAGTTAGCGATACGGGTGTTGGAATCAGCGAAGAAGATTTAGCCAAAGTTTTTGATCGTTTTTATCAGGTAAATAATAAAGAAATGAATTTAGGTTCAGGTGTCGGACTGGCATTTACCAAACGTTTGGTCGAATTGCATCATGGAACTATTACTGCAGAAAGTACCAAAGAAGAAGGAAGTACTTTTACAGTGACCCTCCCTATTTCAGACGAAACTTATAAAAATGATTTGCATCTTGAAAATAGTATTCAGGAAGTTGCTATAGTGACCGAAAAAGAAAACAATAATGAAAATTATTTGCCCATAGAAGAAAATGAAGATTTAATCAACGAAATTACCGAAGGAGTACAAGCCATCAAACTACTCATTGTTGATGATAACAAAGAAATTTTAGCTTATCTACAGGATTATTTCTGCAAAATGTATGAAGTAACAGTGGCTTATGATGGTCAAATGGCACTAGA
Organism: Flavobacterium flavipallidum; assembly: GCF_038289905.1. Taxonomy (NCBI): domain Bacteria; kingdom Pseudomonadati; phylum Bacteroidota; class Flavobacteriia; order Flavobacteriales; family Flavobacteriaceae; genus Flavobacterium; species Flavobacterium flavipallidum. Next base: position 22,056 of record NZ_JBBYHU010000043.1, read on the forward strand.
TTTACTGGAAGTTCAACCATTTGATATTATTATTAGCGATGTAATGATGCCTGAACTTGATGGACTACATTTTTGTAAACGAGTAAAACAAAACATCAATACATCCCACATTCCTTTCATGCTTTTAACTGCTAAAACGGAAACCAGTCAGCAAATAAAAGGTTTGGAAATGGGAGCTGACGATTATATTACAAAACCTTTTTCAACTCAATTATTAGCTGTAAAAGTAGCCAACCTACTTCGCTCTCGTAAACGCCTGAAAGAATATTATTCTGCATCAAAAGAAATGGTTCCGGAAAATATTGCTTTTAATACTCTGGATGAAGAATTTTTGAAAGAAGCTATAGCAATCGTTGAAGAACATTTGGCTGATTCAGAATTTACAGTGGATGTTTTCAGTAAAAAAATCGGGATGAGTCGTTCCAATCTTTATTTGAAATTAAAAGCCATTACCGGCGAATCAGCAATGGATTTTATAAAAAGAATACGATTTAAAAAAGCCGTTGAACTGATGCAAAGCAAACGCTACACGATTGCACAAATCACTTATATGTGTGGATTTAATTCGCCTTCTTATTTTTCAACGGCATTTAAACAACATTACGGTTGTATGCCAAGCGAATATTTAGATAAAACCGACAACTCTAAAGAAGAATCTTAATTTTAAAAGACTAAAAAATAACTCACTCATGAAATTTATGAAATTATTTTCGGGAATTGCTTTTATATTGCCTTTGGCCCTTTTAGCACAAACAAAAGCGATTGTAAGCATCCAAAACCATTCAGCTTTAAATTACAAAGACGCTGTGGTAGCCATAAAATGGGACGCCGTTTTACTACAATATCCCCAAATTGACACTGCTAATTTTGTAGTTCTTAATTCGGTTACTAAAAAGCAAATTCCCTATCAATTAGAACACAAAGGACACTCCGCTATTCAAAATGTATTGGTACAAACGGATGTCAAAGCCAAATCGTCACTTACTCTTTTGATACAAAAAGGAAAACCGGAAATTTTTACTGCCAAAACTTATGCCCGCTATGTACCGGAACGTAAAGATGATTTTGCCTGGGAAAACGACCAAATAGCTTTTCGCGCCTACGGTAAAGCACTGGAAAAAGAAAAAGACAATGCTTATGGTTTTGATGTTTGGGTAAAACGCACTAACCAAATGATTCTTAACGAACGCTATAAAAGGGCTGATTATCATACTGACCATGGCGATGGTTTAGACTATTACCATGTAGGCTTTACATTAGGCGCCGGTAATATGGCTCCATTTGTAAATGACACCATCCGTTATTCAGGAAATTATCAGCATTGGAAAATTCTGGACAACGGTCCTTTACGCACTACATTTCAATTGATTTATGATAGTTGGAATGCCGGAGGAATAAAAGTAAGTGCTACAAAAACCATTTCTATCGATGCTGGTTCACAATTAAATCGCATCGAAAACGTCTATACTTTTAACAGTGATAACACCTTGCCGGTTGTAGTGGGAATCATTCGAAGATCCGAGGCCGGATACATTTCACTGAACGAACAACAAGGAATTATTGGATATTGGGAACCTACCATGAATGAAAATGGTACAACCGGAGTAGGTTCGATAATGACAACTCCTATTACAAAAATGTGGGTCAATAACGAACAATTATTAGCTAAAACTACCGTTAAAAACAACGAAACTTTTATTTACTACACAGGAGCCGCCTGGGATAAAGCAGGAAAAATTACCGATGCTAAAAAATGGTTAGACTACCTGAATGATTTTAATCAAAAACTAAAAAATCCTTTAGTTGTGAGTATCAAATAACTCTTATCCCATTTCATCAAAAGGCGATTAAATCAAAAGATTTAGTCGCCTTTTTCAATTTAATTTGACTGCTATTTGTTTGAAACATAAAAGTGTTTTTAAACTATTAAGTTCATGAAGAAAATTAAGATTTACAGTATTCCTAAACCTCTTAATTTTCTTCATGGTTTTCAAAAAAAGAATCTTCACAACATTTCCACTGAACCTTTAATTATAATCAGCAAAAAAATAGCCAACTAGAACCTACTCAGAAACCTGTTATTCATGGATTTATAGCTATAAAACAAGCTGTTTACACAAATTCGAAAGTTAATTGGTAAATATTGAAATACCTTTTTTGATTTCAAATATAACTTCGCAATATCAAAACTGATAAAAACCAAAATAAATACTAATTAAAACAATAAAAACAATGTCGATTAACTTATTTGATTTATCTGGAAAAACAGCACTAATTACAGGAGGAGTTCATGGTTTAGGAATGGCTATGGCAAAAGGATTGGGACATGCTGGAGCAAAAATTGTAGTAAACGATCTTTCGCAGGAAGCAATTGACAAAGCTATTGCCGAATACCAGTCGGTAGGAATTGAAGCTTATGGATACGTTTTTAATGTTACCGATGAAAAAGCGGTAATTGAAGCCATAAACAAAATTGAAACGGAAGTTGCTCCAATTGATATTCTAATAAACAATGCCGGAATTATCAAAAGAACTCCAATTATTGAAATGGAAGTCGAAGATTTTACGGCAGTAATAAATGTAGATTTAATTAGTCCGTTTATTGTTTCTAAAAATGTAGTCAAAGGTATGATTGCACGTGGTGGTGGAAAAATTATCAATATCTGCTCTATGATGAGTGAACTAGGAAGAGATTCTGTAAGTGCTTATGCTGCTGCAAAAGGTGGATTGAAAATGCTGACTAAAAACATGGCTACCGAATGGGCTAAATTTAACATCCAGACTAACGGAATTGGTCCGGGTTATTTTGCAACAAGTCAAACAGCTCCAATTAGAGTAAACGGACATCCATTTAACGAATTTATCATCAGCAGAACACCGGCAAATCGTTGGGGAGATCCGGAAGATTTACAAGGAGCAGCCATTTTCTTATCTTCAAAAGCGAGTGATTTTGTAAACGGACACATTCTTTATGTTGACGGAGGAATATTAGCTACCATTGGAAAACCATCTAATGAATAATACTACTAAAACCTTTCACTAAAAAACGATGTCAAAAATGAAATCTACAATACATTCAAATCAAAGGAGCGCAGTAATCCCTATGATTATTTTAACCAGTTTATTTTTTATACTGGGATTTATAACCTGGTTAAATGGTCCACTAATTCCTTTCTTTGAATTGGCTTGTGAATTATCAGCCTCACAGGCTTATTTTGTGACTTTTGCATTTTATATTGCCTATTTTGTCATGGCTATTCCCTCTTCAAAAGTAATTGAGAATATCGGTTATAAAAACGGAATTTCATTTGGCTTACTCACTATTGCTTTTGGAGCATTTTTATTTTATCCGGCTGCCGAAAGTCGCACTTTCTATTTATTTCTAATAGCGTTATTTATTATGGGAACCGGTTTGGCAATTTTACAAACAGCCGCTAATCCTTATGTTGTGGTTATTGGACCACGAGAAAGTGCTGCAGCAAGAATCAGCGTATTAGGAATTGCTAACAAATTAGCTGGTTTTGTTGCTCCTTTAGTTCTAACAGCTTTAGTTTTGTCAAATATGCAGGATTACACTGCCGAAAAAATTGCAGCTCTTGATAGCGAAGCTAAATCAGCAGCATTGGACACTCTAGCACTGCAATTACAAACTCCTTACATGTATATGGGAGCCGTAATACTTATTCTGGCACTATTAGTACGTTTTTCTCCATTACCGGAAATCGATTTGGACAAAGATGGAAATGTAGCCCATATGAGTATTTTTAAACAAATCCAAAATGCGTTCCAATTCCCTCAATTAGTTTTAGGTGTCATTACTTTAATGTTATACTTATCCGCCGAAGTTTTGGCAGGAGATTCCATTGGAGGTTTCGGTAAACAACTAGGTGTTTATGGTGAAGACGGTAACTTTTATTTAAAACTGACTTCATTTACCATGACCGCAATGGTAGTAGGATATATTCTAGGAATTACGCTTATTCCAAAATACATTTCTCAGGTTCAGGCATTAAAAGCCTCGGGAATTTTTGGGTTGATTTTAGTCCTTTTAATAGTAACTGTTTCCCCTGCTATACATATTCAATTACCCGGAATTCCGGCATTGCCACTAGTAATTATTTTAGTGGCGCTTATGGGACTTTCTAATGCCTTATGTTGGCCTGCTATTTGGCCAATGGCTCTTCAGGACTTGGGCGGATATACTAAAGTAGGAAGTGCCATATTAATTATGGGAATCATTGGCGGAGCCATTTTCCCTTTAATTTACGGGGCCTTAGTCGAAAATATAAATGCCGCTAATCTGGCAAATAATATGAGTAAAACAGTCAAAAGTGGCAATCAAATTGCCTATTTGATTTTGTTACCTACCTACCTTATGATCATCTTTTATGCCTTTAAAGGACATCAATACAGAAGCTGGTCAAGAAAATAATTGAAATTAAGATTATAAAATAAAAATAAAGAATAATGAAAAGTACAATAGACAAAGCGACAGGATTTGAGAAACGATTTGAAAATATCAATACGGTAGTTTTCGAAAATTCAGCTGAAGCTTCTAAAGCTGTTGCTCAGGAAATTGCAACACTTATCAAATCAAAACAAGCCAACAACGAATCCTGTGTATTAGGTCTTGCAACAGGTTCTTCTCCAAAAGGATTGTATGCTGAATTAGTTCGTTTGCATAAAGAAGAAGGATTGAGTTTTAAAAATGTCATCACCTTCAATTTGGATGAATATTATCCAATGGAGCCTAATTCAGTAAATAGCTATGTGCGATTTATGAAAGAATTACTCATAGATAAAGTAGATATTTTACCTGAAAATTATCATATTCCTGACGGAACTTTATCCAAAGAGCAAATTGCGGATTACTGCGCGGATTATGAAGCTAAAATTGAAGCTTTGGGCGGAATCGATTTGCAAATACTTGGAATTGGAGGAAATGGGCATATCGGGTTTAATGAATCCGGTTCTTTACAAAACTCTAAAACCAGATTAGTTGCGCTGGATCATATTACCAGAGTAGCTGCAAGTGGTGATTTTTCAGGATTGAGCAATACGCCAAGAACAGCGATTACCTTAGGAGTTAAAAAAATCATGGAAGCCAAACAAGTTATTCTGATGGCTTGGGGTGAAGGAAAATCAAACATTATCCAAAAATCAGTTGAAGGCGAAGTGACCAATCATATTCCAGCTTCCTTTTTGCAAGAGCATAACAATGCAGTTTTTGTTTTAGACAAAGAAGCTTCTTCTAAACTAACCCGAATTAACAAACCATGGTTAGTTGAAAAAATTGTTTGGACGGATAAATTAATCCGAAAAGCCGTTTTAGGCTTAGCATTAGATTTGAAAAAACCAATTTTAATGCTTACCGATGCCGATTATATTGAAAACGGAATGAGTGATTTATTAGCCGATTCAGGTCCTGCTTATGACATCAATATTAAAATTTTTAATAAACTGCAAAACACCATCACAGGTTGGCCGGGCGGAAAACCAAATGCAGATGATGAAAACCGACCTGAAAGAGCCGAACCGGCTAGAAAAAGAGTCTTACTTTTTAGTCCGCATCCCGATGATGATATCATTAGTATGGGAGGTACTTTTATGCGTTTGCAAGAGCAGGGTCATGAAGTTCATGTGGCTTATCAAACTTCAGGAAACATTGCCGTTGCCGATGATGAAGCATTACGTTTTGCCAGCTTTGTAGTGGATTACAATGAGAAATTTGGAATCAAAAATAGTGAAGCAGAAGACATTTATAAAAAAGCAGCTACTTTCCTTAAGAACAAAAAAGCCAGCGAAATTGATATTCCGGAAGTTCGTTACATCAAAGGATTGATTCGAAAAGGAGAAGCTCGTGCTACGAGTCATTTCGTAGGATTACCTAATGCCCAGATTCATTTTATGGAACTTCCGTTTTATGAAACAGGAACTATTGAGAAGAAACCTATCGGGAAAGAGGACATTCAAATTACCATGGTTCTTATCGAAAAGATAAAACCACACCAAATATATGCAGCAGGAGATTTAGCCGATCCACACGGAACGCACAAAGTATGTCTGGATGCAATTTTTGAAGCGGTAAAACAATTGAAACCGAAAGATTTTATGAAAGACTGCTGGGTTTGGTTGTACCGAGGGGCTTGGCAAGAATGGGGTATTGATGAAATTGAAATGGCCGTGCCAATGAGCCCGGATCAGGTTTTGACTAAAAGACACGGAATTTTCAAACACCAATCGCAAAAAGATGGTGTAGTATTTCAGGGAACTGATTCAAGGGAATTCTGGCAAAGAGCCGAAGACAGAAATGCAGAAACTGCTCAATTATACAATCAATTAGGTTTGGCCCATTATGCGGCTATGGAGGCTTTTGTAAGATGGGAATTTTAGATTTTTTTAATTTGTTGTAGTAGAAAATGAGGCTTTAGGTAGTCATGGTCGGAAGATTATTCTTCCGACTTTTTTTGTTATATAAGTCATATAAATCAATAATTCGATCCATAATTTTATGTGTTTATATTGCTTAAATGAATGAAATTTCTTATATTTAT
>NZ_JBBYHU010000044.1:0-27556 GCF_038289905.1 Flavobacterium flavipallidum
CATCACACTATAAAAGAAAACCCCGTTTTTGACTCCTTTTGAGCAATTTCGGGGTTTGTTTCTTCTAATATAATACCTATTTTTATGAAAAACAATAGATTGAGGTATTATGAATATGCCTTTGAAGATTGATGTTTCTCAAAGCAGTTTTAAGTTGCTCTGGGAATCTACAAGTTTCACAAACGCTTTGTCCTATGGTATAACTATCACCCAGGGCCAGGTAGTTTATGATTTCGGCTTTGGTTTCAAGGTATAATGAAGTGTCTGCAGTAGTTGGTGTATTTTTAACTTGTGTAATTGAGTTTTCGCTACTACTACAATTTATAAACATTATGTGTAAAAAAAACGTAACTATTATTTTAACTGTTGTTCTCATCGTTATAGAATTGAGTTTGTAGTAATAGTTACGTTTTTATATTGATTTCGGATTTGCAATTATGCCATTTCGACTTTCATAGTTATCAGTTCTTCGATAGCATTCCAGAGTTCAATTCTCTTTTGGAGTGCCATTATAGAAACTTCCTCAACTTCGTTCCATTTTTGCTGGTCATTTTCACAAAGCTCATTGATCATTTGCATAGCCATTGGTCCGTGTTCATCGGCATCTAATTCAATGTGTCTTTCAAAATAATAGATTAATTTGCTTAAATCAGTTTCCGGAAATTTTTTTTCGAAATTTTTTAAAATAGCAAAGAACATACTTGGAATTAAATCTTCTCTTCCAAAAGTAAAAGCGGCTGCAATTTCATGCGGTTTTCCTTCTTCGATTACTCTGAAGGTAAAATCCAAAAAGGCTTTAATATTAGGGTGTAAATCACTTTTTTTAATGGCTACAAAGATGTTTTGTAAAGATTGAATTTCAGTCAGGAAATTTTCAATTTTGCTAGTGTCTGCTCCACATGCTTCCATTGCTTCAAGATACATTTCGTAATGACTTTGATGTTTGCCATCAAGAGTTAAGTCGGTTTCTTCGGCTAAAACTATTTCATTGATTAAGTATCTTGTTTCAGGGTTTTTTGTAGCAAACCACGGAGTTGTAGTGCAGGTCAATTTTGCTTGCAACGCTTTTAATAAAGACATAAAATCCCATACAGCATAAACATGACTTTCAAGAAAAATATGTAAGTCTTCGATTGTCTTTACTTTGTTGTAAAGCGAATGCTGTAATAGTGCGCTTTTTTGGGTTTCGATACTTTTATTAATGTGTTGAATATTCATGGTGTTGTAATTTTGTGTAAAGATAAAAAAGCTAAAAACTTCAAGGGAAATATCTCATCAATTTTATCAATACTTTAATAACTGTTTTAATTATAGTTTTTAAATAATAGTAGATATTCTATTGTAATTATGTACGTATTATTGAGCTGATTGGTTTTGTAGAAAGCGAGTATGTGTTTTTTTTCAATCTGAATATTGTTTTTTTTATTTTTATAGTATTGGTTTTTTAAATTTTCTGTAAAAATTTTTATTTTATTTAGAACTGTTTTAGATAGATTTATATTTGCAAAAGTTTTAAAAAATAGTTTGAGTTTTACAATATTCTTTACTTTAAATGAAAATTAATAGCAATTCTGAATTGGTTTTTTTCGAATCCTTTAAAAGAGGTGACGAGAAAGCTTTTGCTTATTTTTATGAGAAGTATTTTAATGCGATAAAATCTTTTTGTACTTCCTTCATTTACGATCATGATGAAGCCGAGAATATTACACAGGAAGCTTTCCTAAATTTATGGGAGAAAAGAGCGGATGTAATGTCTTTAAACGGAATTCCTTCTTTTTTGTATACTTATGGAAAGTCTAAATGTCTTAATGCAATTAGACATAATGAAGTGAAAAAAAGATTTAAAAATGATGTTTTAAATGAGAAAGAAAAATCGCTTGATCTTGAAATTTTATCTTCGTTTTCATTTGATACACTAGAAGTAACCGAACTAGAAAAAATAATAGAGCGTTCTATTGCAAAACTTCCTTTGACTACCCGAACAGTCTTTCTAAAAAAACGTCATGAACATAAAAAAAATGCTGAAATAGCTGAGGAAATGCAAGTTTCTTTAAAATCAGTTGAAGCACATATGACAAAGGCTTTGAAATTATTGAAAAATTCACTTCAGGATTATTTTTTATTCATTTTTCATATCTAATCAAAAAAAGGTTAAAAAAACTTTAAAAAAAAGTTAGGGTTTTTAGGGATACAGGTGTACTTACTATTAGAAACACCATAAATTCCCAACAAATGCAGGAAATCATTCATAAATATTTAAAAAATGAAGCGAGCGAGCAAGAGGTAGAAATGCTTTTTGATTGGATTGAATCTTCTGAAGCGAATAAAAAATATTTCATTGAAATAAAAAAAACCTGGGCGCTAACCGGACTGGCTAAGAAAACCGAAACAAAGGTTGTTCCGCTTCGTACGATACAAAGTAAAACAGCTGTGTATTTTAGATATGCTGCTATGTTTTTAATACTTCTGGGGATAGGAAGCTTAGTTTTTAATTTTAATGAAAACTCCAAAGAAGCTAAGGCAAAAGAAATTCTTTTAGAATTAGGTGACGGACAGAAAGAATATGTTACCAAAGAGAATCAAATAAATTTAGTGGACGAAAAAGGGAATTTGATTGCCAAAAAAGATTCTACTCAAATTGTCTATTTTGGAAAAGTCAATGATAAGGATGTTAAGTATAATACGCTTAGTATTCCTTATGGGAAAAAATTTAAAGTCATTCTTTCTGATGGTACTCAGGTTACCATGAATTCGGGTACAGTACTTCGCTATCCGGAACAATTTGGTAAAAACAGTAATCGAAAAGTATACCTTACCGGAGAAGCTTTTTTTGAAGTTACAAAAGACAAGAAGCATCCTTTTATCGTAAATGTTAATGATGTTGATATTAAGGTTTTAGGAACTAAGTTTAATGTTAGTGCTTATCCGGAGGATCTTGTTGTGAAAAGTGCTTTGGTGGAAGGAAGTATTCAGTTTAAAGAAGTTAAAAATGAATCGAACGCTGTTATTCTTGTGCCTAACCAAATGGTAACTTGGAATAAAAATGCGAAGAAAATAGCTGTTTCTCATGTTGATACAAGCTTCTATACTGCTTGGGTAAATGGAGAAATGGTTTTTAGAGATACTCCATTTTCAGAAATAGCTAAAATTATTGAACGTAACTATGATGTTAAAATAGTTAATAAAAGCACTGAGCTTGCAAAACAAAGTTTTACAGGAGCAATCAATATCAATGAATCTACCGTAGAGAATATTCTGGAATTACTAAAACGTGATACTCCTTTTCAATATTCAATAACTAATAACGCAATAACCATTATAAATACCCCTTAAATTACAAACGCTTATGGCATTTTTTATCCCACACAATTTTAAAAGGCAAATTATACTGGCCTTAGTTTTTCTGTCTGTGTTTTCAGCTTATTCGCAAAATGCAACTATTAGTTTGAATTTCAATAATAGTCCTGTGAGTACCATTATTAAAGAAATAGAAAAGCAAAGCCAATATCGAATTATTTACAATGCCCGAAAAATAAATGTAGAACAAAAAAAATCAATTAATATCAGTAAGGCTTCATTACAAGAAGTTTTAAATAAGTTATTTAAAGGTTCTGATATTTCATTTTATATACAAAAGAAGCAGGTATTGTTGATTGCTAAAAGTAATCAAGAAGAGCAAAAGGTCAATCAGACTGAAGTTGAACGATTTATTCACGGAAAGGTTGTTGATGTTAAAACTAAGTCGCCACTTCCAGGAGCTACCATTAGAGTTAAAGGAACGGGGATGGGAGCGATAACGGATATAAATGGAGAATTTGTCTATCGATTGACTGGAAACAATATTGAAGATACTGAGCTTGAAGTGACCTATATAGGGATGCAAACTCAGTTGATAAAAGTAGGAAACAAATCAGAGTTTCGAATTGCATTAGATGAATCGACGGATACATTAGATCAAATTGTGATTACTTCTTCTTACGGCACTAAAAAGTTAAAAGAAGAAGTTGTAGGAAGTATTTCGACTTTGAGATCTAAAGATATCGCAGTAGATCAAGCTTCTGAAAGTATTGATAAAATGGTTGAAGGACAAATAGCCGGGGTATTAATTGAAAATACTTCAGGAGTAGGAAATCCGGTGAAAATCAATATTAGAGGGCAGGGAACTTTACAATCGTTAACAAATTCCAGAGTTGGAACTTCTACACAACCTTTAATTATTATTGATGGAGTTGTAATGGCTGAACGTTTACCTATTGATAGTGAGCTTTTTAATGGGAATAGTAATTTTTCAGAAAATTTGTCTAACCCGCTCAATCAAATTACACCTGAAACTATAGAAAGTTTCACAGTATTGAAAGATGCTGCTGCAGTGGGGATTTACGGAGCCGATGGTGCCAATGGAGTAATTTTAATTACTACAAAAAAAGGAAAAAAAGGGAAAGCTAAATTTAGTTTTTCAAATCAGTTAGGAGTTTCATCGGCAATCAATCAAATTAAGTATTTAAGCGGAGCTCAGTATAATGAATTAAGAAATGATTATTTGAAAAATACGTCTAGTACAGACATAGTTCCTTATAATGGTGTCAATACTAACTGGTTTGATCTACTGAACAAAGATGGGGTTTATACGAAATATAATTTTAATGTTTCCGGAGGAACTGATAAGTTTACGTATCGAAGCAGTATAAATTATCAAAATATTGATGAACCCCAAATGGGAAATACTACTAAACAATTAACTGCCGGAATTAATCTTGGGTTTAATCATAAAAAGTTGGATGTGAGTTTATCTCTTAATCCTAGTTATATACAAAAAGATGCTCCTAATGTGTATTATAGTTTTGCTTTTCTTCCTACGATTGCTCCCTATAATGAAGATGGAAGTTATACTAAAACAGGAGTCACAGGAGTTTTTGGAGGAAATCCATTAGCTGGAATTGCCCAAAACAAAAATCTAACAGATACTTATGGAATTTTAGGAAGTTTAAATTTAGGCTATCAATGGAGTAAATCGGTAAGACTTTCTACTCTTTTTGGAATTGATTATTCTGATAAAGAACAGGATCGTTATTATTCGGGAGAGAATGAAAGTGGTCAAAATAATGGTACATTTTTGTTAGACGAAGTTAAATATCCTAATTGGGGAAGAAGAATTATTAATCAAAGAAATACCAATAAATGGAATTGGCAAGGACAATTGTTGTTCAATAAACAATTTGCTAAAAAACACAATGTTGACGGTGTTTTAGGTTTTGAACTTTCTGAAGAGAAGGGAAAATTTGATTATGCTTCGGCAACAGGATTTGTAAATCCAAATAAAGTAAATGCTGTAGCCGATGCTATTCAGGATGATGATCCGGACACACCGGATGATGATTCAAGAGACAATCAGACTTATAAAAGTGAAATAAGTAATAGTGCCAGAGTTTCACTCTTCTCCCAAATAAATTATAGTTATGATAAGAGGTATTATTTGTTAGCTAATTTAAGAAGAGATCAGAGTTCCGTTTTTGGTAGTGATAATAATGTGGCTTTGAATAGCGGAATAGGTTTAGCTTGGGCTTTAAATAATGAAGCTTTTTTGAGAAATCAAGATTGGATAGATCTTTTGAAATTGAAAGCTAGCTACGGTTCAACAGGTAATTCAAGAATTGGTTCTTATCGTTCAAAAGGAATATATACTGTTTCTCAAAACGGTTATAATGGCAGTAATAATGCTAATGCGAGTGATGCGCCAAATGAAAATTTAGGGTGGGAAAAAAATACCAAATTCAATTTTGGGGTTGATTTCAATGTATTTAATAGAATACAAATGTCCTTAGAGTACTATTATGATAATAAGACTGATTTGATTTCAAGCAGAGATATTCCTTCTGAAACAGGGTATAGTTCCGTTCAGCTTAATGCCGCTACTATGTACAATAGAGGATTTGAATTTAGTACCACTATAAATTGGTTTAGAAAAGAAAAATTCAAATGGTCCAGTTCAATTAACATTTCTACAGTTGATAATAAAGTGACTGATTTAGTTGGTTTAGGGAGTGATTATTCGGCTTCAAGCCTAGCGCTTGCTCAAAAAATAGGCTATAGCACTACAACACTTTGGGGAGTAAAATGGGTAGGTGTTGATCCGGCTACAGGAAGAGATTTGATTAAACGAGGAGATGAAATTTTTGATGCTGCTACTTATAAAAGAACGTTTACCAATGCCGATTGGGAACCAATAGGAGATACCCAACCTAAAGCTTTTGGAGGTTTTAGAAATGCACTTACTATCAATAATAGACTAACGCTTACACTAATAGGGAGTTTCCAATGGGGAGGTGATAAGTTAGTTTCTGATCAGATTATTTCTAAATATAGTACACTTAGTAATCGAAACATGTCTGTTAACGCATATGATTATTGGAGAAATCCAGGTGATATTGTAACACAGCCAGCTCCTAGTAATGTTACATTAATCGAGAATATGAGTAAATACCTTTACGATGCGACATTTATTAAAATTAGTAATGTCAATTTGAGTTATAATGTTCCGGTACAGCACACTTTTTTAGATAATTTAAATGTGTTTTTTGATATTTCAAATGTAGCTTATTGGTACAAACAAAAAAGTCCAAAAGGGATGAATGGAATCCGAGAGTTTAGTTATACCTATCCTCAGGCCAGAACTATTTCATTAGGTATTAATACTAAATTTTAAAAGAAATGAGACTAATACAATATAAAAATTATTTAGCATTAATTCTGGTTTTAGGAATAATGTCTTTGCAATCTTGTAGTGATTTCTTAGAGCAGGAGCCAGGTACTAAAGTTTCAATAACAGAACAATTAGCAACTAAGCAAGGTGTGCTGACAGCCTTAAACGGTATTTATAGCGATCTTGAAGAGAATGTTCGTGGAGAACGATTTGCAGTTTATGCTGATTTACAGGGGGGTAATCTTAAGTTTTCGCCAGGAATAGGTACTTCTTTAGGGATTTTAAAGATTCCTACAAATATAGCTAATGTGTATTCGTTTGATGATCAGTCGGATGATTCTAATTATTCTATTTTTTACACTGACAGTTATGCAATCATCAATGAATGTAATTTGATTTTAGAATTTACAGACGCTCTTACCGATGCGACAGAAACAGAAAAAAAACAAATAAAAGCCGAAGCATTAACGATTAGAGCTTATTCACATTTTCTTTTATCAGAAGTGTATAGTCAAAATTACGGATTTACTGAAGATGCTTCTCATTTAGGGATTGTATATAATACCGAATCTTTACTGAAAGGGTTAAAATACCCTTCAAGAAAAACGGCTGCTGAAACTTATTCTTTAATTATTGCCGATTTAAAAAATGCATTGGAATTGTATTCTGCTAGTTCACTTTTGACAGGGCCTGCTTATTCTTTTTTTAGTGCAGCAAGTACCAAAGCGTTGTTAGCAAGAGTATATCTGTCTAAAAGCGATTGGCAAAATGCTTTTGATACGGCCGATGATGTGATTAAAAATTCAGGATTAAGTTTGACTACAAATACCAATTATATTTCTGGATGGGAAAATGCTAACTTACCTCTTAGTGAAACTTTATTGGAATTTTCAATTCCTAGAGATGCTTCGGGAACTGTAGGAGGATCACTGGCAGCTTTTTTTGGTTATACTACAACAACAAGTTTTGGAAGTTATGTGGCTTCACAGGATTTAATTGATTTGTTTGAAACTAATGATATTAGAAAGAATCTATTCTTAATTAAGCCATTGTCAACTTTAGTGAATGAGGTACAGGTAAATAAGAATTATTATTTTACTAAAAAATTTCAGGATAATCCCGGATATGTTGCTTTTAGATTGTCAGAGCAATACTTAATTCGTGCCGAAGCAGCATTAAAACTTCAGAATACTGATCAGGTAAAAGCAGATATCAATACGATCAGAGCCAGAGCTAATGCAACTTTACTTTCAAATACTGAAAATCTTGAAGATGCCGTGTTTTTGGAACGAAGAAAAGAACTGTGTTTTGAAGGACATTTGTTTTTTGATATTGCCCGAAATAAAAAGAATGTTCAAAGAAATGATGGTTGTATTTCTAATAACTGCGAAATGAATTATCCATCTCTTAAATATGTGTTACCAATTCCGCTAGCAAATAAAAATCTTAACTCTAATTTAGTTCAAAATGAATCGTATAATTAAAAATATATCGGTATCCTTTGTGTGCGTGATACTTATGCTTTCATGTTCCAAAGATGAATTTAAGTCAAATACCTATAATCTTGATCCTTTTGTGAGATTTAATTTTTTAGTGAATAATAATAATGTTCCACTAGAATATCCTGCAGTAGGTACGACTTTGATTCCATTGAGTACGTATACAAATCAATCTTTAAAAACTTTAAAAGTTCCGGTAACATTAAGTTCGCCAACTTTAAAAGAGGCTGTTCGAGTTAATTTTAGTGCGACAACCTCTGGTGATTCCAATGTTTTTAGTATCGAACCAACTAACGAATTATTGTTTGAAGGTAATAAACTTACGGATACTATTTCCCTTTCTTTTGATAATAGATGGACAAAAAATCAAGGTATTAACTTGAAATTAGAGTCAGTTTCGAATCCAGATGTTCATATTGGTAATTTAAATTCGATTGCTCCTAATGATACTTTTGCGATCAAATTAGGAGAAATAAATACAACTTATAAATTATCGACTAGTAAAATTGAAATAAAAGGGGAATTAGGTGAGGTTGTAGATTTTAAGCTAGAATTTCCTAATGGTTTTTTTCGTTCAGAAATTGAAAATGCTTCTTTTTTTAATTTCCGTAATGGATTTAAATACTCACTAACTCGTGACGATTTTGATGAAAATATAAATTCGATTACCTATCACCTAACGCTTTTAGAAGATATTCAAGATGATGATGTTAGTTATATTACTAAAATTACACTTAATGCAATTCAAGATTATGAGATTAAGGGGCAAAATAGTTTGACAATTGAGAAACCTTTAATAACTCCGAGAGATGTAAAGGTGAATCCTGCTGCTAATTTTTATAATTTATCAGATCCTTTGTATAGAACATATGGGGCTAATTGGTTTGAAAGAAATGGAACTTGTTCTTGGTTTGCTTTTAATGCGTTTACTTTTCCAGTAGTTGTGAATAAAGATGATTCAAATGCTATTCAATTTAGTGGTCAAGGAACCGCTGATATCTCAGATGATGTCTATCATGATGCTTTTAAAATTGGGTTTAATGTTACCTCAGGGACTAATACGACTAATTCTTTTGGTTTGAAAAATTGGTTCACTAATGAATCTACTTCTGCGGCTAATTCACCTGGGTTTAATATAACTTCTGCTCTTGAATTTTTCCCTGAGGACGGAAATAATAAAACGAAAGGAATTGTTTTAGTCAACCAACAGGACATCATTATTGCAGGAACAAATGGTAAAAGTTATACTATTGAAATTGCTGGTGAGGGAACTTATCAGGACAAAGGGAATGGTTTGTTTGAGATTTCATTTGATTTACGATTAACAAATCAGGCTTTATTTGGAGGAACTGTTTCTTCTAAATACAAAATATATAATAAAAGTACTTTTCCAACAATAACACCATTAAGTGAACCTTGTTTAAAACCTGTAACCTTGTAAATATGAAATTAAGAATAATTGTTTTTTCTGTTTTAGTGTTGTCGTTTTTAACGGCATATAATAAGTTTGATAATCCAGAATATATCGATATTCAGGATTTACGAAAAATGTATTCCAGCGGAGATACATCAAAATGGCCCAAAGCCCAATTAGATGCCAGTATCGATAAATCTAAATTCCAAGATATTGGTGTTTTGCCCGAAGTGACTTATCCTGATTACAATCCGTATTCAAAAGAAAAAGCCGATTTAGGAAAAATACTTTTCTTTGATCCCAGATTATCTGTTAGCGGACAAATAGCTTGTGCTTCCTGCCATAATCCTGAATTAGGATGGACAGACAATCTAACCCGATCTTTTGGTCATGACAGACAAACCGGAAAGCGTAATTCAATGACGATCATGAACTCGGCCTTTGCAAAAACGCTGTTTTGGGATGGTAGAGCTTCCAGTTTAGAAGATCAGGCGCAATTTCCTATTGGTGATGCTTTAGAAATGAATGAAAAACTTACTATTGCTGTTGATAAAATCGCTTTGATAAAAGGTTATCAACCTCTTTTTAAAGCGGCTTTTGGCGATGATAAAGTTTCATTGCAAAGAATTCAGTATGCAATTGCAACTTTTGAACGCACAATTGTCAGTCCTAAGACTAAATTCGATCAATTTGTTAGCGGTAAATCAGATGCTTTAACTGATCAGCAGCTGAGTGGTTTGCATTTATTTAGAACTAAAGCCCAATGTATCAATTGTCATAACACACCTTACTTTAGTGATAATCAATTTCATAATGATGGTCAAACGCTTTTTGGAACTAAAAATGAAGATTTCGGGCGTTATAATGTAACGAAAGATATGAAAGATATCGGGAAGTTCAGAACTCCAACTCTTAGAGAAGTTGTGAATACAAGACCTTGGATGCATCACGGTCATTTTCCCACATTATTGGATGTTGTTGAATTATATAATTTAGGAAATCCTTCGCCAATTCAAAAGAAATATCTTGGTACGGCCAGAGATACTTTGATTCCTAAACCGGATCCTTTGCTTAAAAAATTGAATTTAAACAAAGAAGAAATAAATGATTTATTAGCTTTTATAGAGACATTAAGTACTCCAAGAGGGAGAATTATAATACCTACAATGCCTAAATAATTGATGTTTTTTGGCTTTTATTTAAAAGCTGAGATACCCGTGATGTCCATTCCTGTTATCAGTAAATGGATATCATGGGTTCCTTCATAGGTGATTACAGATTCCAGATTCATCATGTGTCTCATAATCGAATAATCTCCGGTGATTCCCATTGCTCCTAAAATTTGTCTAGCTTCTCGGGCAATGTTTATAGCCATATTGACATTGTTTCTTTTAGCCATTGAAATTTGTGCCGATGTAGCTTTGTTTTCATTTCTTAATGTGCCTAAACGCCAGGTCAATAATTGAGCTTTAGTGATTTCGGTAATCATTTCGGCTAATTTCTTTTGTTGTAATTGTGTTCCGGCAATTGGTTTTCCAAATTGCATTCTTTCTTTTGCATAACGTAAAGCAGTATCATAACAATCCATAGCTGCTCCGATGGCTCCCCATGCTATTCCATAGCGAGCTGAATCCAAACAACCCAGTGGTGCGCCTAATCCGGATTTGTTTGGTAGTAGGTTTTCTTTAGGAACTTTTACATTGTCAAAAATCAATTCCCCAGTAGCCGATGCGCGTAAGGACCATTTATTGTGAGTTTCTGGTGTTGAAAAACCTTCCATGCCACGTTCTACAATTAAACCATGGATTCTACCTTCTTCATTTTTTGCCCAAACAATAGCTATGTCAGCAAAAGGAGCGTTAGAAATCCACATTTTTGCTCCATTGAGTAAATAATAATCTCCGTTATCTTTAATGTTGGTCGTCATTCCGCCTGGATCAGAACCGTGATTAGGTTCGGTTAATCCAAAACAGCCCATAAGTTCTCCTGAAGCTAGTTTAGGTAAGTATTTCAATTTTTGTTCTTCGCTGCCGTATTTCCAAATGGGATACATAACTAAGGATGATTGAACAGAAGCTGTAGAACGGACTCCTGAATCACCGCGTTCTATTTCCTGCATGATTAAGCCATACGAAATTTGATCCAAGCCAGCGCCACCATATTCTTGTGGAATATAAGGCCCAAAAGCTCCAATTTCGGCTAGACCTTTAATAATCTGATTTGGGAATGCAGCATTTTGAGCATATTCCTCAATGATAGGACTTATTTCTTTTTTGACCCAAGCTCGGGCTGCATTACGAACTAATTTATGTTCTTCTAATAACAGTTCGTCAAGGTTGTAATAATCAGGTGCTTGAAATAGATCTGGTTTCATGAGGATTTAAAGTAAAAGTTTGATATGACCTTCTTTTGAAAAAGAAAGCTAGCTTATCATAAATTTACATAAAGCATTTTAACCAAGAGAAGAAATTTGATTAAATTTCTCTTAAATAAGTTTTCTTTATTTTTTATCCAATGCAATTTTTAAGCCCATGAGAATAAAAATGAGGCTTGATGTTTTGTTTAGCCAAAAATTAAATTTCTCGTTTTCTTTCAATTTATTAGAAAAAAGAGAGGAGAAATAAGCGAGTATAAAACACCAAATAATACCAAGACCGGCATAAGTGAGTCCAAGAATAAAGAAAGGTAATGCTGAATCAGTATTTGTTTTGCTTATGAATTGAGGAAAGAAAGATAAAAAGAAAAGTGCAACTTTTGGGTTTAACACATTTGTGATAACGCCGGAACTGTAGCTTGTCCAGAAAGTTTCGTTTTCCTGTTGTTCTTCTTTAAAGTTAAATTTATCTTGTTTAGTGAGAAGCGCTTTTACTCCAATATATATCAGATATGCTGCTCCGAGATATTTAATCAACGAAAATGCAATAGCTGATTTGGCTAAAATAATCGATAATCCTAAGGCGGCGAATGTGGTGTGTACTAAAATTCCACTGCATATTCCTAATGAAGAATAAAGTCCTGTTTTTTTACCTTTAGTAAGCGATTTATTCAGGATAAAAATGGTGTCTATTCCAGGAGTTAAAACGAAGATAATTGCTGAAATTACGTAAAGGGAAAAATTTTCTACTCCTGACATTGCTTTTTTTGTACAAATATATTCAATATTCTTTTTTTGATACAGGTTCAGAAATGAGTTCTTTTACGGTTACAGTTTTAAATAGAAGTCTTTCGTTAATTCTATGTATTCTGGGGTGTATTGATGTCTGGCTATTTCGATAATCAATTCATCAATAGGGAAATTAGGAATTTCATTTCGACTAAAAGCCAAAAGGCTACGCTTGATTTCAGTAGTTGGAGTTCCTTTTACTCGGGTGATTTTGATTGGATGCAATTCGAATTGATTGGCTAAAGCCAAGAAATTTTCTTCTTCTTTGAAAGGAATAATGACAGAAAAAATACCGTTTTCAGAAAGTAATAAAGCAGCAGCTTCAATTAATTTTTCAAAAGGCATGGCGTCCTGAAAGCGGGCTAAATCGCGCTGTTCGCTGTTTGATTTATAATCTTCGCTATAAAAAGGCGGATTGGAAACGATTAAATCGTACTCGTCTTCGGGTTCTTCGATAAATTCGTCTAAACCAGCGTGGAAACAAAATAAACGGTCGTTCCAAGGCGAATTTTCAAAATTCTCTGTGGCTTGTTCGTATGCGTCTTCGTCAATTTCTAAAGCATCAATTTGCTCAGCATTGCTTCTTTGTGCAAGCATTAAAGCAATAATTCCGGTTCCGGCACCAATGTCTAAAACACTAAACGGATTGTTTTCAATTGGTGTCCAGGCGCCTAATAAAACACCGTCAGTGCCAATTTTCATTGCACAACGATCTTGTTCTATAGAGAATTTTTTGAATGAAAACATAAGGTAAAATTCCAATTTTTTTAAATTCCAAATTCCAAATATAGAGAGGGAATTACTTTGTTGTTTTAGTAATAATTGCCGAAAGTATTTTTCTTAATTCTTCCACTTCAAATAATAAGGATTCTGAAGTTTCTTGATGTTCTGGATTTAATTCTTGTAATAATCGAAGCCAGTATTTGGATTCTTTAGCTTCTTTTCTGGCTATTTTTAAACGAAAAGACAAATCTTTTTCTCCTAGTTTTTCGTTTGCTTCAATGTAATTAGCTCCGACAGAACCAGATGATCTAACTAATTGTTTTCCATCCTCAGTATTTGAAATGGTTTTTGGTAGTTTTTTAATATAAGATCTACATTCTTTAGCAAACAAAAAAGTTCTTTCTTCTAAATCGTATGGTTTTTCCATAAAATATTAAATTCCAAAAGTTAAATTTTGAATTCCAAAACTCATTATGAAGAATGATTATTCAATTTGATTTTGAGTTTCAAATTTAGATTAAAAAATTGAAATTTCCTCTCTATATTTGGAATTTGGAATTTTTGTATTGGAATTTTCTTCTTTAGTTGGAAATTGGAATTTCTTTTTTTGGATTTTCTTAAAGATACATCTCAATTAATCCTTCCGGTAAATCCATGATAATTTTTTTGTTTTCACGGTCTACTTTTACTAGGAATTGATCAATCATAGGGATTAGAATTTCCGCTCCGTCTTTTAAAACCTCGAAAAGGGGTTGGGCAGTAGTATCGTTTATGGATTGGATTTCTCCAACAATTCCTAATCGTTTGTCTTCCACTTCAAAACCAATTACTTCGTGGAAATAAAATTTGTTACCGCTAAGTTTAGGTAACATGTTTAATGGAAGATATAAATCGGAACCAATAAGATTATCGGCTTCGGTTTCGGTATTGATGTCTTCAAAATGAACTCTTAGAAAGTCATTTTTGTGTAATGAAGCGCTTTCAATAAAAAAAGGAACCAAGTGTTTGTTGTAGTCAACAAACACTGATTCCAAGTTTTCGTATAACTCAGGTTCGTCGGTGTCAAGATAGACAAGGACTTCACCTTTGTAACTAAATTTTTTAGCGATTTTACCTAAATAGAAACAATCTTCTTTACGCATTCGCTATAAAAATTAAGCCTGAGCTTCTTCGTTGTTTTCTTCTGCAGCTGGAGCTTCTTCTTCAGTTGAAGCAGCTTCTTCAGCTTGTGCAGCAGCAATAGCATCAGCTTCTGCCTGAGCAGCTGCAGCGATACGTTTTGCGTTTACTTCTTGTTCAGCTTTGAATGCTTTAGCTTTAGCATCAGCTTGAGCTTTAGATAAACCATCTTTTTTAGCATCAACTTTACCAGCTTTAGCTTCTAACCATGCAGCTAGTTTAGCGTCAGCTTGTTCTTGAGTTAAAGCTCCTTTACGAACTCCTCCGTCAAGGTGGTGTTTCAATAAAGCACCTTTGTAAGAAAGGATAGCTTTAGCAGTATCAGTTGGTTGTGCACCATTGTGTAACCATTTAACTGCGCTATCAAGGTTTAAGTCGATAGTTGCTGGGTTAGTGTTTGGATTGTAAGTACCGATTTTTTCTAAGTATCTACCATCTCTTTTTGAGCGAGCATCTGCTGCTACTACCCAGTAAAAAGGTTTTCCTTTTTTACCGTGTCTTTGTAATCTAATTTTTACTGACATAATCTTTATGATTAAATTTTGAGGTACTCGACCTCGATTAATTAAGGCTGCAAATATACATTTTTTTTTAATACGTCAAACAGTATTTAGTATTTTGAAAAATAATTATTTAGCGGTTTTTTGTGCTTCTTTTTATAGTAATTTAGATTAGTTTCGAACGAATAGTTTATTTTTGTTTGTATATTTTATTTTATGAAAAGATATTTTTTATTTCTGATAGTGTTTTTTGCGCTGTTTTCCTGTCAGGAAGATGTGAAATTCAATACTCCGGCCTTTCAGGCAATGAAAGATAATGTTTTTTGGAGAGCAGTTCAGGCTAGAGCTACTTTGTATTCGGGTGGTAACTTAGTAATAGAGGCGTACACAGCGACAGAAGTTGTTACACTAAATACTGGCGGGATTGCTACAGGTATTTATGTTATAGCTAATACACCTTCGAATACTGCTAATTATGTTTATAAAGACCCTTTGACTAAAGAAAGCGTTACTTTTTCTTCAGGTTTTAATGTTGGAGATGGAGAAATTGAAATTACGGAATATGATGTTGTTAATAAGACGGTTTCCGGAACTTTTAAATGTAATTTGGTTAATATTTTAGATAATCCATTATTTGGACCAACTCTGAATTTTCAATATGGCGTTTTTTATAAGGTTCCTGTTACGGTACAGTAGGGGGTTAATAGGTAAATGTTTGTTTTTTAGTCGCTTTTATCGTTGACTCTTTTTTATTAAATCTTTAATTAACACAGAAATAAGAATATTTATAGTACGTTGTGAAAAAATAAGATTACATTTGTCATAACTATTATAAATAAGTATATGAATATTTTTGTTGGAAGCCTTCCGTTCAGTATTGAGGAAGCAGATTTAAGAGAGTCTTTTGAGGCTTACGGAGCAGTTGATTCTGTTAAAATTATTACTGATAAATTTACTGGAAGAAGTAAAGGGTTTGGTTTTGTTGAGATGCCGGTTGACGCTGAAGCTCAAAAAGCAATTGATGAATTGAATGGGGCGACTGTTCAGGGGCGTACGATTGTAGTAAATAAATCTGAGCCAAAACCGGAAGGTGAAAGAAGAAGTTTTAATAACAACCGTAGAGGAGATTCTCGTGGTGGTTATGGAAACAACCGTGGTGGAGATAGCCGTGGGAATAGAGGGGGATATTAATTTTTTCTTTATATAAAAAAAGGGGACAATTTCAAATTGTCCCCTTTTTTGTTGTACAAATAATTGTATTGTCCTGAGAAGAAAATTCTTTATTAATTATTTTGGTTGTGTAAGAATTAATTGCAAATAACTTTATATTTGTAATTTACTAACGAATCATTATTTATGAGAAAATTACTATTTATAACAATTTCTTTTTTTACAATTCAAATCCTGACAGCTCAAGATGCTGTTGAAAAGGTTGATAACAGAATATATAACATAAACGGAATAGAAAAAAAACCTGAATTTCCTGAGGGCATTAAAGAGTTTCATAAATTCTTAAAGAAAAATTACAAACCATCAGCGGAGGCAAAAGGTTTGGCATATGTAACTTTTATAATTGAAAAAGATGGAAGTCTTTCAAATTTTAAATTATTGAGAGACCCAGGTTTTGGAGCTGGAGAAGAAGCCCTAAGAGTTTTGTCAATTTGTCCTAAATGGTTGCCTGGAGAAACGAAAGGGGAGAAAGTTAGATGTCTTTTTACAACATCTATTCCATATAGAGAGCCAGTTTACACAACAACTAGAAGAGTTTCAGAGTAGATGGATTTTTATTAAAACGATTGTAAACAAAAGAGGCGCAATAAGCACCTCTTTTGTTTTATATAAATTATAAAATTAGATGTTAGCAGCTAACCAATCACCCACTTCTTTAGTTCCGTAAGCTTTTCCTCCGTTAGCCAGGTCTTCAGTTACAATTCCGGCTTCTAAAGCTTTGTTTACTGATTCTCTGATTGCTTTTCCTTCTTCAGCTAAACCAAAGTTTTCAAACATCATTGCAGCAGATAAAACTGTCGCCATTGGGTTAGCAATGTTTAATCCTGTAGCTTGTGGGTAAGAACCGTGAATTGGCTCAAATAAAGAAACTTCAGCTCCTAAAGAGGCAGAAGGCATTAATCCCATTGATCCTGAAATTACAGAAGCTTCGTCTGTTAAAATATCTCCAAATAAGTTTTCAGTGATTAATACGTCATAAGAATTTGGCCATTGTACCAAACGCATTGCAACTGCGTCAACAAATTCATAAGAAACTTCAACTTCAGGGTAATCTTTTTCCATTGCCTGAACTGTTTCTCTCCATAAACGTGATGTTTCCAAAACGTTAGCTTTGTCAACACAACATAATTTTTTAGAACGTGTCATTGCTAATTCGAAACCTTTTTTAGCCAGGCGTTGTACTTCTGCTCTCGTGTATACACAGTTGTCAAAAGCAGTATCTCCGTTGTCTCTTCTTCCTTTTTCACCAAAGTAAATACCACCTGTTAATTCTCTTAAGAAAACTAAGTCAGTTCCTTCGATTCTTTCTCTTTTTAATGGAGATTTATCTAATAAAGATGGGAAAGTAAAGGTTGGTCTTACGTTTGCAAACAAACCTAATGCTTTACGCATTTTTAATAAACCTTGTTCTGGACGAACTGGCGCAGAAGGATCGTTATCATATTTTGGGTGACCAATAGCTCCGAAAAGTACTGCATCAGCATTTTTACAAACTTCATGAGTTGAATCTGGATAAGGCTCACCTACAGCGTCAATAGCAGCAGCACCAGTTAAAGCTGGTTTCCAAGTGATTTCATGTCCAAATTTTTGTGCAATGGCATCTGATACTTTTACTGCCTGATCAATTACTTCCGGTCCGATTCCGTCCCCTGCTAAAAGTGCGATGTTTAATTTCATTATTTTGTATTTATATTAATTTATTGTTTTGTTTCGTATTATTCGGCTACAACATTGAGCATTTTTTGC
The DNA here is from genome assembly GCF_038289905.1 of Flavobacterium flavipallidum. NCBI lineage: Bacteria > Pseudomonadati > Bacteroidota > Flavobacteriia > Flavobacteriales > Flavobacteriaceae > Flavobacterium > Flavobacterium flavipallidum. The sequence continues at coordinate 18,155 of NZ_JBBYHU010000044.1, forward strand.
GTAGCAATAATGGCTGCTACTGTTTGATCGGAATCCAATCCTCTTGTTTTGAATTCTTTTCCGTCATTTACCCATGTAATGATGGTTTCACATAAAGCGTCTGAACTACTTCCTGGAGGGATTCTTACGGCGTAGTCAATCAGCTTAGGAAGTGTCATTTTTTTGGTTTTGTATATTTTAGCCAAGGCATTCATAAAAGCATCAAATTGACCGTCTCCCTGAGCATGCTCTTCGATAATTTGCCCATCAATCTTAAGGCAAAGTGTTGTTGACGGACGCATTCCTTTGGCGTGCGATAATAAATAAGATTCAACCGTGATTTTTTCCTGATAGGTGTGGCTGTCCAATACATCAGAAATGATATAAGGTAAATCTTCTTTAGTTACTGTTTCTTTTTTGTCACCCAATTCGATGATTCTTTGGGTAACCAATTTTAAATCTTCCTGATTCAATTGTAAGCCAAGTTCCTGAAGGTTTTTTTCAATATTGGCTTTACCAGAAGTTTTTCCTAAAGCGTATTTTCTTTTTCTTCCAAAGCGTTCCGGAAGTAAATCGTTGAAATATAAATTGTTTTTATTGTCACCATCAGCGTGAATTCCGGCAGTTTGAGTAAAAACGTTATCGCCTACAATTGGCTTGTTGGCTGGGATTCTATAACCGGTAAAGGTTTCCACTAATTTACTAACCGAATATAAAGAGGTTTCTTTTACGCCAATTTCAATCTCCGGCATAAAATCGTTGATTACAGCAATGGTGCTGGCCAAAGGTGCGTTTCCGGCGCGTTCGCCCATTCCGTTTACGGTAACGTGTAATCCGTGAACACCTGCTTTTAGAGCTTCCATAACATTGGCTACACTTAAGTCGTAGTCGTTATGTGCATGAAAGTCAAAATGGATATTAGGATATTTTTTGGTGATTTCTGAAATGTATTCAAAAGTTTCAGAAGGAATAAGTACGCCTAATGTATCCGGAAGCAAAATTCTTTTTACGGGTTGTGTGCTGATGAAATCTAAATATTGGTAAACATATTCCGGAGAATTACGCATACCATTACTCCAGTCTTCTAGGTAAACATTGGTTGCGATTCCATTTTCATTGGCTAAAGAAATACTTTCGGCAATTTCAGAAAAATGCTGTTCCGGTGTTTTTTTTAATTGATGGGTAAGGTGGTTGAGAGAGCCTTTAGTTAAAAGATTTTGAACTTTTGCGCCGGACTTTTTCATCCATTCGATAGAGAGTCCTTTATCGACAAAAGTTAATACTTCGATTTTGTCGGTATATCCTTTTGTTTGTGCCCAGGCCATGATTCCTTTAACACCTTCAAATTCTCCTTCGCTTACACGAGCTGATGCGATTTCGATACGGTCAACAAGTAACTCTTCTAGTAATAATTGGGCAATGGTTAGTTTTTCTGCAGCAGAAAATGATACTCCTGAGGTTTGTTCACCATCACGAAGTGTCGTGTCCATTATTTCAATTTTTCTCTTTCCCATTATAATTTGATGCTAAAAAAAGGTTTCTGATTTCAGTATTTTGAAATCATTGTTTGGTGTGTTTTATAAAACGGTAAAAGCAGCTGCCGGTAAATTCCTAAACGGAATGCTAAGGCAGCTGCATTTTTGTATGATTGTATTATTTAGTAAGGTAGCTTACTTGCAAAACTTACGATTTCTTCTTTTACACTTTGTAAATAATCGATATCATCAAAACCGTTCAAAAGGTTGTTCTTTTTATATCCGTTGATGTCGAAAGATTCTTTTTCACCTGTAGCTTTCAATGTGATTGTTTGCTCTGGTAAGTTGATTTCTAATTCAGTGTTTGGATCAGCATCAATTGCAGCAAATATTTTTTCTGAAAATTCTGGAGAAACCTGTACTGGTAATACACCAATGTTTAAACAGTTTCCTTTGAAAATATCAGCAAAGAAAGAAGAAACTACAGCGCGGAAACCATAATCATAAACTGCCCAGGCAGCGTGCTCACGAGAAGAACCTGAACCGAAGTTTTTTCCACCTACAAGGATTTTTCCGCTGTAAGTTGGGTTGTTTAAAACGAAATCAGCTTTTGGAGTATCGTCTCCGTTGTATCTCCAGTCTCTGAAAAGGTTGTCTCCAAAACCTTCACGTTTTGTAGCTTTCAAGAAACGAGCAGGGATGATTTGGTCAGTATCTACGTTTTCTATCGGTAGTGGCACTGCACTACTGGTAAGTATATTAAATTTATCGTATGCCATTTTAATTTAGATTTTAGATTTCAAAAATTCAGATTTTAGATTTCCATCAAGGCAATCAATCATGAATATTTAAAATCTTTTTATTTTTTAATTCTTTTTTGAAATAGTTATTGCTATTGAATTCAATTACAATAAATCTCTAGGATCTGTCAATTTTCCTGTAACTGCAGCTGCAGCAGCCATAATTGGAGATGCTAACAAAGTTCTTGAACCAGGTCCTTGACGACCTTCAAAGTTTCTGTTAGAGGTACTTACTGCATATTTTCCTGCAGGTACTTTATCATCATTCATAGCTAAACATGCAGAACAACCAGGTTGACGCAATACAAATCCAGCTTCAGTAAGGATGTCTAAAATTCCTTCTTCTTTAATTTGTGCTTCAACAACGTGAGAACCAGGAACTAACCAAGCGGTAACGTTATCTGCTTTTTTGCGGCCTTTTACGATAGAAGCAAATGCTCTAAAGTCTTCGATACGTCCGTTAGTACAACTTCCTAAGAAAACATAGTCGATTGGTTTTCCAATCATTACGTCGTCTTCATGGAATCCCATGTAGTTTAATGATTTTTTATAAGTTTCCTCTCCACCTTCTACTTGGTCGGCACTTGGAATATGTTTAGTGATACCAATTCCCATTCCAGGGTTTGTACCATAAGTAATCATTGGCTCGATGTCTTCTGCATTGATGTTTAATTCAGCATCAAATACTGCATCAGCATCCGTTTTTAAAGTTTTCCAGTATTCTACTGCTTTAGTCCAGGCTTCACCTTTAGGAGCGTATAATCTTCCTTCAAGGAAATCGAAAGTAGTTTGGTCAGGAGCAATCATACCGCCACGAGCACCCATTTCGATAGAAAGGTTACAAACAGTCATACGACCTTCCATTGTCATTTCTTCAAAAACATTTCCTGCATATTCTACAAAATATCCTGTTCCTCCTGAAGTAGTTAATTGTGCAATAATGTATAACGCAACGTCTTTAGGAGTAACTCCTTTGCTTAATTTACCGTTTACGTTAATACGCATTTTTTTAGGTTTTGGTTGCATGATACATTGAGTAGAAAGAACCATTTCTACTTCTGAAGTACCAATACCGAAAGCGATAGCACCAAAAGCACCATGAGTAGAAGTATGTGAATCACCACATACAATTGTAGCACCAGGTAAAGTGATTCCGTTTTCAGGACCTACTACGTGTACAATTCCATTTTTTTGATGACCTAATCCCCAGTGAGAAATACCATATTCAGCAGCATTAGTTTCTAATGCTTTTAATTGATTTGCTGATAATGCGTCTTCAACAGGCAAGTGTTGGTTAATGGTCGGTGTATTGTGATCTGCAGTTGCGAAGGTTCTTTCCGGATATAATACTGATACGCCTCTTGATTTTAGACCCAAGAAAGCTACCGGGCTGGTAACTTCGTGAATGAAATGGCGATCAATAAAAAACACATCTGGTCCGTCTTCAATTTTACGCACAACATGCGAATCCCATACTTTGTCAAATAATGTCTTGCTCATTTTTTAATTTTTTTAGTGTATTTCTGTGTTTTGTGGTACTAACTTTTCAAATAAGATAGTAACAAGAACGCAAAAGTATAAAAATCAATATATGTATTCAATTAATATTATCAATTATATACGATACTCAAAGTCTATTAATGTCTTGTTGTTCTTTTGTTTTGTATGCTTGTGTTTTAAGTAGTTAGTTTTTTTATTTCTATTTTGATTCAGAAAGTTGTTTTTTGTAACAAGTCGTTAAGTGAGTTTTGTATTGATGATTTTTAGGTCTTTTTGTCTAATTGCTTTATTATGTTTAACAAAATGTTTAAAATTAGCTTTGAAACAATAAAAACATCAAGGTTTTGTGCAAAATATGGTTTTGTGATTGTTTGTTTATTTATGGATTAATTAAATTTGTTGTTAGCTTTTAGAGTTGATTTAGTTTTTGAAAAAATTACGACAACCAAAAAAATAAGAAAGTGGATTTCTAATATTGTTTTTAGAGGATGATTGTTATTCTGGACTAGGTGTTGGATTCGATTTAAAACTTTGTTGGTGGAGTCTTTGTTCTTTTAATTGCGTAAATTTATAGTAGAAATCTTCGGGTTATTTTTAAATGAATTATAGTCTGTTGTTTGATAAGATGAATTATGATAGAGAAATTTACAATAGTGCTGATTTTAATTATTTGCTTTTTCAATTCGTATTTAGGATATGCTCAGATGCGCAAAATTTATTCAAACATTGAAAGCAAAAATGTGTTGTATTTCAAAGTAGAAGAAATCGTTAATATGGCGTTTGGAGGTACCACTACAAGATATACGGTTTCTGATTTAAGTTTGATTAGCAAAGTAGATTTAGGTCCTGATAATATTAGGATAATAAGTCCGGTCTATAAAGAAGAAAATTACAGAAAGAAATATTACATCGAAACTAATAATTCAGATGTAGCAAACAGTAAAGATCGCGAACCAACCAGACTTCTTGAAATTGCTATTGAAAGCGGAAAAATTGAAATTCCAGAAAACCCATCAATAGAACAATCTTCTTTGGCTCTTGTTTTGTCTAAATTAATTAAAGTTGAAATTCCTCCTGCTGAAAAAAATGCGACTCCGGTGGTTCAAAATACCGTTGCTCCAGTTCTGGCCGAATCTCAAAAGGAGAAAAGAGATTTTATTCTGGTAAATGTGGTTTATGTCTATGAAAGAGTCCTTGAAAAAGGCTACCAATCTGCTTTTATGTTTAGAGAAGTAGCGAATTATTATTATTTTAAAGGGCAAATGGAAAAGGCTGCTAAATGGTATGAACCGCTTTTTGCAATGCCCAATGAGCATTTAGAGCCTATTTATTATTTTCGTTTTGGGGATGCTTTGAGAAAAACAGGAAAAACCCAAAGGGGAAATGAATTGGTTGAGAAATTCAATCGGTTGGTAGAATGAGATTAAACTATTTATTTTGTTAACTCAGCATAATAGTAATTTGCTTTTTGGATGTTACCTAATTGTTGATGTGCCATAGTTAAAAATTTTAAAGCATTTTTTTCATTCGGATTTAATTTATATGCTTTTTCAAAAGCAGTAATAGCATTCTTAAGATTTCCTGATGCCGCTAAGGTATTTCCATAATTCATCCATAATTCAACAGAACTAGCATTCTTTTTTATGCCTTCTTTGAAGACCAAAATAGCTTTGAGGTATTCTTTTTTATTGAACAAAGCCACACCATAATAATTATAGGTGTTTTCTAGAACGAAATTATTGCGTATTAATTCTTTGTAAATTGCAATGGCCTCATCTAAATTATTGTTTCTAAAATAAGCATCAGCTAAATTAGCCTGTAATGAATAATCATTTTTGGCTAAAGCCAAAGCCCTTTTTGTAATTTCTATCGATTTTTCGTAGTCCTTGATTCGATAATAACAAACGCCTAAATTAGTTAGTGAACCTTTGTCATTTGGGTCAATTGCTAAGGCTTTTTTGTAAGCATCAATAACTGAAGGTAATTGTTGTTGTTGAAGTTCAATATCTGAGGGTAATTGACTGAAAAGTACGGTAGCATAATTGAAATTTACACGCGCACTATTAGGTGAATTCGATAAGTCTTCTGTGAACAAAGTAGTATTTGACTCCCAAACTTTGTTTCTATTATAGGTTTTAAATGCAAACAACAAAAAAACTAAGCATAGAATATAAATCGATGGATGATAAAAATTTTTTAATTCTTTGTTTTTTGAGCGATATAGCAATAAAAAAACCAAAGCAATACTAGTTCCTAAAACAGGAGTGTATAATAAACGGTCTCCCATTGTCGTTCCAATAAGAACAACAATATTACTAGCCAAGAAAATAGTAATCAAAAAAAACAGTACACCAAAACTGATAATGCTATTCTTATTTCTAAAAAAATAAACAGCCCAGAAAAGCAATCCAATAAGTAATAAACTGATGATAAACGAGAAAGAACCTACCGTCACACAAGGGATTTGATTGTATGAATAATCATAACTCATGGTGTAAGGATAAATAGACTTAACAATGTATCTGCCAAAAATGGTAAATCCCGTAGCTATTTTAGTTAAAAAATCATCGCAACCAAATAAAGAATTATCCAAATACGAATATTGAATTCTTTTGAATGGAGAGCTTAAAATAACATAACGATGTAATAAGAGCCACAATGCGCTAATAGAAATAATTGGGATTATTTTAGAAAATAAAACACTTCTTTCTTTTTGATATTTTAACCAAAATAAAAATACAAGTATGGGTAAAAATAATATCCCGGCTTCTTTAGACAGTAAGCATAAAAGAAAGGAAACGATTCCAAAAATCTGAAAAATTTTCTGTTCTTTGATTAAAAGCAAATAAATGCTTAGTGTGAAAAATAATAAGCAAAATATTTCGTCCCGACTCTTGATGTTAGCTACTACTTCGGTATGAATAGGATGGGCCGCAAACAGTAAAACGATAAAAAAAGGAATCCAAACCTGGTGATCCTTTAAATAATAATACAAGACTTTGAATAATAAAACAATACTTAAAACATAGTATAATACATTAAAAAAATGATGAATAAAAGGATTGTTTGGGGATAATTGCCATTCGATGGCAAATGCGACTAATGACAAAGGTCGATATAATCCTGCATTTGAATCCCAGTAGCCTTGCCAGTAAAGTGTAGAAAACAATTCGGGAATTCCAGCTAAACCTTTTTGCACAAATCTATTTTGTTCAATTACAGCAATATCATCTAAAACAAAACCGTGTTTTAGAGTGTTGGCGTAGAGTAAAAAGGAAATAATGGCTAAAAACCAAGTCAATTTTTGTAAAATAAGCTCTTTGTTTAAAGTGTCTTTTTGATTTATATCTGCAATTTTTATGTTTTTTTTACTCATACTACTACTTATAGTTTTGTTTTTTTAACAGTTTTTTGTTTACTATTTAAAATGTTATTTAGCTTTAAAAAGTCCGTATTTGATAATGCAAAAAATAGCGTGAAAGCCGTCTTTCCAGCTAATTTTTTTACCGTCGGCATAGGTTCTTCCATAGTATGATATTCCTACTTCGTATATTCTGATATTTGGAAATCGGACCATTTTAGCGGTAACTTCCGGTTCAAAGCCAAATCTTTTTTCTTTTAAAGAAATGTTTTTAATAATAGAAGAAGTAAACATTTTATAGCAAGTTTCCATATCAGTCAAATTTAAATTAGTTACCATATTGGATAAAAATGTCAAAAACTTGTTCCCTATAGTGTGCCAAAAAAATAATATGCGGTGCGGTTTACTTCCCATGAATCTTGATCCATAAACTACATCCGCAAAACCATCTAAAATGGGTTTCAATAAGAGATTGTATTCTTCAGGGTCATATTCTAAATCAGCATCCTGAATGATTATAAAATCTCCTGTTGCATTAGCAATCCCCATTTGAATAGAAGCTCCTTTTCCTTTATTGTTATCAGTTTTAAAATATTTTATAGAAAGTTCAGAATGCAGTGCTATAAAATTTCGAATTAATTCTTCTGATGAATCAGTAGAACAATCATTGATAATTAAAATCTCTTTGCTAGTGTTTTCAGCTAAATTAACAGTCTCGATTTTTGACAAAAGTTGGATTATTGTTTTCTCCTCATTGTAACAAGGAATTATGATGGAGAGTTTTTGCATGTAGAAAATTTAGTAATTAATGGAGTTGCAAATTAAATAATATCATTTTTATTAAATCAAATTCCATAAGGGATTTTATCTGCTAATTTTTTAAAATCTATGTGTTAATGAAAGATTAATTTTTATCGATGAAATGAAATAAAGATAAGTTGTAAGTTAGGTTTTGTTTTTTTTATTATATATTTGGCTACAAATTTGCTTTAATATTTAACTTCTTATGCTTATGAAAAAAAACTTTACTTTAATTTTTACATTGCTCCTTTGTTGCTTTTACATAGAAGGTAAGGCACAAACACAATTTTGGAGTGATACTTTTGAAAGTTCACCATCAGGTGGAACCAGAACTCCGGAAGAAAATGGGGGAACCACTCCATCGCCCAGTACTGCTTATTTTAAATTAACAGATGGAACTACGGTTTCTCAGGTTGTTCCCTTCACCGGAAAAGAAGGAACGTACTATTGGGCTGGAGAAGATCATAATGCAGTAGGAACCGGTTTTACTGCAAGTGGTGCACAGGGAGCAGCTACAAACAGTACTAATAATGAACTCCAAATCGAATGGACAGGAATTTCAATTGCTGGTAAAACCGGATTAAGTTTCAAAGGTTTAATTGCTGCTGCAAGTACCAATGAACCATGGGATAATACAAATGCCTGTGTTAGTGGTGTGGGAACTACTAATACTGATTATATCATTATTGAATACAGTATTGATGGGGGTGCATATACTAAATTAATTAGTTTTTACAATCGAGGAAGTGCTTCAGGAACTGGAGATAAATATTTATTTGAAGATACTGATGATAATGGTTGTGGAGATGGGACACAACTTACCAATGTTTTTGGAGAGTTTAATAAAAGCATAGTTGGTACCGGAACCACTTTAAGATTAAGAATTCGAGTTTTTTCAGAAGGTAATAATGAAGAATGGGGAATTGATAATTTCCGTCTTTTTGAAGCACCTTCGTGTACAGCACCAACGGTAACGGCAAATCCTTCAAGTGCTACTATTTGTAGTACTAGTAATACAACTTTTAGTATTTCTGCGACAGGTGCTACTGCTTACCAATGGCAGGTAAATACGGGTTCCGGTTTTACGGATATTGCTAATGGTGGCGTTTATTCAACTGCAACAACAAATACACTTACCATTACCGGAGCTACATCAGGAATGAATGGGTATCAATACCGTTGCGTGGCTAAGGATGGTTCTTGTAGTACTACTTCGAGTTCAGGAACTTTAACAGTATCCAATCCTTCAGTGACGCCTTTAAGCCAGACAAATGTGGCTTGTAATGGTGGTGCTACAGGAGCTGCTGCTGTGAATGCGGCAACAGGAGGAGCTGGAGGCTATACTTATAATTGGACACCGGGTAACCCAACAGGCGACGGAACAACTTCGGTAACCGGATTAACAGCAGGTTCCTGGACTTGTACAGTAACAGACGCAAATGGATGTACAGCATCACAGAATTTTACTATTACTCAGCCAACAGCA
>NZ_JBBYHU010000045.1:0-23103 GCF_038289905.1 Flavobacterium flavipallidum
ATCCAAAACTGGGGATTAATCCTCAATCAGTTCTTAACTATATTTGAAAAAAGGGTTCAACTTTAATTAAAAGTCAAACCCCGTTATTTTTTTAACTTACACACTTTTTAGGATAGTGTCTTATATTTTTGCTTTTTTACCTGTAATAATAGTTAGTTTGTTTCGGTTTATGGAATTCTTCCCGGTCGTTTTCATTGAGTAATTCGTCTTCTCTGTTTATGAAGGGATCAAACCAATCGGCTTTTTCATTTGCCCACTTAATCCAGTCTTTTAATTCATTGGTAAGGCTATTTTCTTGTATAGCCTTTTGTTCTGTTGCATTTATAAAATTGCGGTATATTGTTGCTTTATCAAATTTTTCGGCATCTGAAAATAGTTTTTTGGTTTTAATTATTTCCTTTTCTTTTCGTGCTTTAAATTCTTGTTCGATTTTTTCTTCTTCTGCTCTTTGAATTGCGTGTAACCTGCATTCTTCCTGCCATGCTACCTCTTTATCGGCTTCTAATTCTAGTTTTGCCATTATTTTGGCTAATTGATTTTCTAACTTAACATTACCATCTTTCCATTCAATTGCTTTAAAACTTTCTCCAATTTTTATGAGTAAAACACCTGTTGGGATATAAGTTGATGTATCGTATTCTTTTAGAGGTGGTATTCTTTTTTGCACTTCACGAATATGAAAAGGAAATTCAATATCTCTTATTATTATATTAGGTCCCCAATTATTTCTATCTCTTTTGAACGAATGTCCTCTATATCTTATTAGCTTGATAAATGTATCCATTATACGCAATGCTCTATCCCAATTAGTTTCATCTACATTAATTGAAACATAATCTAATCTTTCATTACGATAGTAGCGCTCTTTTTTTCTTTTATCATGTATGAATTTAGTGTTCTGAATTAAAATATCAGGATTGCTTAGTTTTTCAGGCACAAGTAGAGGTGCTTTGGAATTACTTTCGATTTGTTTGGTGAGAATTGTTAATGGAGATTGATCGTAGCTTATTTTGCTATCTTTTTCCCGGTAGATTAAATCAAAAGATTGGTTTTCTGCGTTATCCACAGGAAGCTTTATGATACTTACTGGCTTATTGTATTTCAATTTACTCCAATACCCATTTGGTGGGATGGGAATATTATTTGTTTTACAAAGCTTCTTTAAGCCATCATAAGAATAGGCGTACTTTAGTGAAAGCGCAGTTAGAGATTCTTTCCAAACTAAGTCGTAAAGTTCTTGTCTTGTTAGTATTATCTTATCCATTCCTTTAATTATTTAAACTCAATAATTAAAGTTATAAAATATTATAATGGTATAGATGTTAATTAATTGCTTGCTTTATTAAGCTCATTATGTATTCGAGATTAGCAGTATTTGTAACGATGGTTTCGTAATCTCCATTTCCCCAATGGCCAGTTGCAGAAACATCTTTCATAATTCCTTTAGGGTCATCCAATTGTCCTTTTTTAAGGTTGATGAAAATTTTAAGCCCTTTTTTCATAATTACAATATCAGCAATGTTTTTGTTTTTTTTAAAAGCGATATATAACTTTTTAGGAACAATTTCAACATCATCCGTTAGGTTAAAAATGGCACTTTTAAAGGTTTCATATAATTCAGTAATTTCTTCTGAGCTTCCATTTAAATGGTCTTCTTCAGTATATACTTTGATTTCATCGGTTACCGATTTAATAACTGTATTTTGTTGTGTTAGTGGCTTAATACTCTCTGCTGATTTGGTTTTCTTAATAGGATTGATGCTGATTAAATCATTTTCATAGCGTTTTATTTCCCATAACTCAATAGCAATGTCCTTGAAATTGGTTGCTAGACGTTGATTTTCTGTAAAACTAGGAGAAACAAAAATCACTCTGGTTTGTGACCAGTCTATTGTGTTGCTGTGTAAGGTCTTGTTTAGTGTTTCGTTATAACACAATACAAAATCAGCTTTGTTTTCCAACATTAAGCTCAAGTAGGTAAAACCCTGGTCAACTACACTTGCATTTTTATCTCTTTTGTATTCAATGATTATAAAAGCATTTGATTGTGTATCATAAGCCAATGTATCAATGCGTTTTCCTTTAATACTAAACTCACTTTTTACCATTTCTAAGCCCGTAATTTGAAATAGGTTTTGCTCAAACAAGGTTTGTATTTCTCTTTCAAGTTTGAAAGGTTTTTCGATTAATTGCGAAACTTGGTTATGGTTGAGTTTGTATAAATTCATTCGATTGTTACTATTAGTTTTATTTTACTTGTAATTAGAATACATTTTCTGAAAAAGTCAAAATAGGGAGGTAATTTGCTGATTTTAGGTCATATTCCTCACAATATGCTGCCATCCATTTTTTAATATTCTTACTGTCTTCTATTGAAATATCTTCCGTAAAGTAATCTTTTAATTTTACTTCAAAGTAATATGCTGTTTTTGAATTTTCTTTTCCTTTTATTTTTGATTTGTGTTTGTGTTTAATGTATTCTATTTCGCCAAAATAAGAAGTCAAATGAAATGGTTTTGTTCTGCCCTCCAAATAGATAAATTTTTGCTAGAATTCTGCATATCAATTAGTTTTGGTTTTTTGTTTAATTTATTGAAAATGATCATTTTATAATTTGTTTTTTTAGAAAAATGATCTAATATTTGCAACAAATAAAATTTATGAATACATCATTTGAACGTTGCGAAAATACAAAAGTAGAATGGCTTACTCCACCCGAATTGGTTAAAAAATTAGGAGAATTTGACCTAGACCCTTGTAGTCCAATCGATGCTCCTTTTTTGCATGCTAAAAATAATTTTACCATAATAGATAATGGATTAAGTAAAAATTGGTTCGGTAGAGTTTATTTAAATCCACCTTATGGAAGAGGGATGGAATTATGGATTGAAAAATTAAAATTTCATGGAAATGGGATAGCATTAATTTTTGCAAGAACAGAAACGAAATGTTTTTTTGAACATATATGGAACGATGCAGATGCTGTATTATTTGTTAAAGGTAGAATTAGATTTTATCATGTTTCCGGAATTCAAGCAGGAACTCCAGGTGCTCCAAGTGTATTTATAGCTTATGGTAAAGAAAATGCTTTTGCTCTTAAAAATAGTGGTATTGAGGGACGATTTTTAGCATTAAAATAAAATTATGCTATTTCATAGCAAATAAATTCAGCAACATTAAATTCAGCGTCAATTATCCATGTGTTTTCAATTAATAGTTTTTTTAGTGCTTCATCTTCATTATTAACATCTTCAATAATTCCAATAACTTGCATATTTTCAACTTCTTCTCCATTTGGAGAAAATGTATTTCCTTCAGGTGTGATAAAAATATATTTCTTCATTTTTATGTTTTTTTGTAAATACCTCTTCCATTAAATTCAATTAAACCTTTGTCTCTTAAAAATTGTAATTGTTGACGAATTTTATCTTTAATGTGGTTGTTATTTGGGTATTTAATCATTAGCTCTTTTTCAAAATTATAAACTTCTTTCAATGTAAAATCTTTAGTTGGGATTTTTTCTATACAATTTAAAATATCTAATATCCATCCTTTTGATTCTATATTCTTTTCTCTTAAAAAGCGTGTTTTATTAAAAGCTTCCTGAACTAACTCTGGTTTAACAATGTTTGAATTATTGACTAAAAATATTTTTCCTAAATTAGAAATAGTAGAAATATCAATGTTGCATCCAATCCAACCTGCTCTTTTAGCAGTATCAGATAAGGGAGGTCTTTTAATAATAATTTCAGGAGTAAAAAACTGTTTTGGAATTATTAAGAAGTTATCTACTGTATTTTGTTTATTGTAAGTAAGAAAGAAAAAATTCGGATTCGAATTAGAAGTTATTCTTTGAATCATTGTGCTGTAAGCACCATCGTTAATAATTCCTCCTAATTTTCCGTTTTTACTTTTCAATTCAAATTCTTCAGCACATTTACTACAGTAAAAATCCGCTACAGGTCTATTGTTTTCATATTCAACAATAGGGTTTGCACCACAACAGGGACAATATGAATTTTCTTTAACCCAATTTTCGGTTAGAACTCTTGCTATTTGAGAATTACTAGAATATCCCTCTGCAAATTTCATATTAAAATTTAAATTCATTTTAATGTTTTTATATAAATAATAAATCTCTTTGCAGATTGTTTTGCGTTTATAAGTCTCTTGTTATTTTTCAAAAATAGTACTTTTTATTGGGGTTGTTTTGATTTTAGGGTTCTATTTTTTTAATTTTTTCTGTCAAGGATAGCAACGAAAAGCCCGTAAAGGAAAGAGGCTTTTTATAAAACAAACCCCAAAATAGCGACTAACAGAAGCTCTTTTTGGAGTTGTGTTTTATAGACTGTTTCCTGCGGACTTGTAGTGGATAGCCTGCCCGGACAGCCCTAAAAAAGATTATTTTTTTATTTCCCGATACAGAAGTTAGCAAAGATATTTCCAAGCAATTCGTCATTGGTGACTTGTCCGGTAATCATACCAAACTGGTACAAAGCCTCTTTGATATCAAGAGCCATGAGGTCGCTGGAAAGCCCGGTTTCTAAACCAAATTTTACTTTTTGTATTTCTTCTAATGCTTTAAGTAAAGAGTCGTAATGCCTTGTATTAGTTATAATTGTTTCGTTGTTACGTAATGCTCCGGTATTGACAAATGAAAGCAATTGATTTTTGAGTGCTTCGACACCAATATTTTGTTTGGCGGAAATTGCAATCAGTTGTGAGTTATCGGTTGTGAGTTTTTCTCTAATCGATGCGATTTCATTTTGAGAAATTTGATCGATTTTATTTAGAACAATTACCAAAGGTTTCAAAGGAAACTGGTTTTTTATTTTTTCGATTTCAATTTTCACTTTTGAGAGACTGTTAACTGTCAACTGAGAACTGTCAACTAGAAGTAAAACCACCTGTGCCTGCTCAATTTTTTCAAAAGTTTTCTTGATTCCAATGCTTTCTACCACATCCTGAGTTTCACGAATTCCAGCTGTATCAATAAAACGGAAACCAATTCCGCCAATGGTTAATTCGTCTTCAATGGTATCACGAGTGGTTCCGGCAATGTCTGAAACAATAGCGCGTTCTTCGTTTAAAAGTGCATTCAACAGTGTCGATTTCCCTACGTTCGGTTCACCAACAATAGCTACCGGAATTCCGTTCTTGATTACGTTTCCTACAGCAAAAGAATCAATCAGTCTTTTAAGTACAAATTCGATGCGATTAATCAATTCGTTAAACTGCGAACGGTCGGCAAATTCTACGTCTTCTTCAGCAAAATCTAATTCTAATTCGATCAAAGAAGCAAAATTCAATAATTCTTCACGTAGTTTGGCAATTTCATTCGAGAATCCGCCACGCATTTGTTGCATCGCAATTTGGTGACTGGCTTCATTGTCTGACGAAATCAAATCAGCAACGGCTTCGGCTTGAGACAAATCCAGTTTTCCGTTTAGGAAAGCACGCAATGTAAATTCGCCGGCATCGGCCATGCGACAACCTTTTCTTAATAATAATTGAATAATTTGCTGCTGAATATAAGTAGAACCGTGACAGGAAATTTCAACAGTATTCTCGCCGGTATACGAATTAGGGCCTTTGAAAACAGATACCAATACCTGATCCAGTGTTTTGGAGCCGTCAACAATATGTCCCAGATGAAGCGTGTGGGATTTTTGTTTAGTTAAATCTTTGTTTCGGATTGATTTAAAGACGCTGTTGACAATGTTGATGGCATCTGGTCCGGAAACACGTATAATGGCAATGGCGCCGGTACCTGAGGCTGTGGCTAGGGCTACTATGGAATCGTTGTTGAGCATTTTGTTCTGAATTGGCTGCAAAGGTACTAAATCCCGCTAAGTATTGTTTGTTCTACAAATAGAAAAGTTAAATCTGGAAATTACTGGGAAATAATGCGTTAAAATTGTATCTTTAAATCAGTTATTTGATGTTTAATTTTAACTGATTCCTAATGAAACGCATTTTATTTCCTACTGATTTTTCTGAAACCGCTACCAATGCTTTTGTACATGCTTTAGAATTTGCCAATAGTGTTGATGGAGAGTTAATTTTGTTACATGCCTTTGATTTACCGGTTTTTGACAGCCAGTATTTTCCGGAAAATTATATGTTGATATACGAATCGGTGGAGTTGACTCAATTTGAAGTTTTTAAAGACGAATTACCAAAGTTGCATGCTATTGCTCAGGAACGTAATTTGGATCATATCAAAATGATGCATCGTTTAATGGATGGGAATTTAGTAAGTACGATTCAAAAGGTTATTAAAGAAGATCAAATTGATTATATCATCATGGGTACCGAAGGTGAAAAAAGCTGGACCGAAGTGTTTTTAGGAACCAATACGACGGCTGTAATTTCGGATGTGGATATTCCCATTTTGAGTATTCCTGTTGAAGCTAAATACAAAACAATCAAAAACATTGGTTTTACAACCCGTTTTAGACCCAAAGACAAACCAGCTTTGAAACATGTAGTTGAAATTGCTAAAAAGATGAAGGCTAAAGTAAAATGTCTTTATGTAAAAACCGATGCTTCGGATGTTTCCAAAGAAACAATTAAAGAATGGGAAGCTGAATTTGCCAATGATCCTGTCGAATTTACAATCGTTTTTAGTGAAGAAGTCAAAGAAAGTATTCTTGATTTTGTGCTGTTTAAAGATGTTGATGTATTGATTATGTTGGCCTACAAACATAATTTTTTCAAAAGTTTGTTTCATCATAGTTTAACCAAGGATTGCACTGCACATTGGGAAGTACCAATTTTAGTTATTCCAATTCAATAAGTTTTATTTTAAGTAAAATTTGACTATTTAGAACAGTAGCTCCGTTATATTTGTATTTCATTTAGGAATTATGGATATATACCAATCAAAGAGTAGTCTTTTTACAGCCGAATTAAAAAAAATCAATACTAAATACAATTGGATAAGTATACTTCGATTAGCTAGTATTGCCGTCTTTTTATGCTCTTTTTATTATTATGTTCAGCAGTCATCAATTGTTTATTTGTTGATTGCCGGATTGTTTTTGCTTGTATTTATTGTTTTGATGCGTTTGCATTCTAAAATACAGTTTCAAAGAAATTGCACTCAGACACTATTCGATATTAACAAAGAGGAAATTGCTTTTTTAGAACGAAAAAATAATCCATTTGAAAATGGCTCCGAATTCATAGATTTTCATCATCCGTATGCCTATGATTTGGATATTTTTGGGGATAATTCCTTGTTTCAATATCTCAACAGAACCGCAACTTATGTTGGTAAACAAACTTTAGCGGATGCTTTATTAGCTAAAACTTCAAATAAAGGAATTTTAGATAATCAGGAAGCAATTAAGGAATTAAGCCCAAAAATAGATTTTCGTCAGGAGTTTTTTGCTTTGGCTAAAATAACATCAGATAAAAAAACGTTTTATCAATCGCTACTGAACTGGAGTAAATTTAATAGTGAATCCTTGCCAAAATGGACAATTGCATTTTCATACATAAGTCCGTTATTGTTTGTTTTAGGTTTGATAGCATATGCTTTTACATTAAATTTAGTTGTTCTCAAAAGTTTGAGCTATTTGTTTATACTTAATTTGATTGTTTTGGGACGTTTTTTAAAGCGTATCCAAATGGAAATTGCCCAATCGGATAATATTGATAAGATAATTGGCAATTACGGACTTTTACTTGAAAAAATTGAAAAAGAATCTTTCGCTTCCGCAAAATTAAATCAGTTGCAACAAAGGCTGCAATTAAAAAAAGAAGCTGCAAGTGTGCATTTAAAACAATTGTCTGAATTGTTTTCCAGAAATGATACAATTGCAAATTTGATAACAGCCACTTTATTCAACGGAACTTTTTTGTTTAATCTACATGTTTTAAAAGCCTTATTAGTTTGGAAAAAAGAACATGCTGCAGCATTGGAAGATTGGTTAGCGGTTATTGGTGAATTTGAAAAACTAAACAGCTTTGCGAATTTCTCTTATAATAATCCGGATTTTGCATATCCTGTTCTAAACACTGATTTTAAAATTGATTTTTCTAATTTGAGTCATCCTTTGTTGAATCCAAAATCGAGAATAGGGAATGATGTTGCGTTTTATCCGCAATCTTTTATGATTTTAACGGGTTCTAATATGTCCGGTAAAAGTACTTTTCTGAGAAGTTTAGGTATTAATATGGTTTTAGCCGGAACAGGATCAGTAGTTTGTGCTACTTTGGCAAATGTACATCCTTTGCCTGTTTTGGTTTCCATGCGACTTTCTGATTCTTTGTCTGATAGTGAATCTTATTTCTTTGCCGAAATTAAACGCTTAAAGCAAATTATGGACGCATTAGCTGTTGAACCTGCTTTTGTTTTGTTAGACGAAATTTTAAGAGGAACCAATTCAGATGATAAACGCAACGGAACTATTGAAGTGGTCAAAAAGGTAATTGATAAAAAAGCTGTTGGAGCAATTGCTACTCATGATATCGAAGTGTGTTTGACTACAAATGAATATCCTGATGTTTTAACCAATAATTGTTTTGAAGTTGAAATCAAAGACAATGATTTGCATTTTGACTATAAACTTCGAAACGGAATTTGTCAAAATAAGAGCGCTACTTTTTTAATGAAGAAAATGGAGGTAATTTAACCGTATTTTTTTTTAGGTTTAATAATCTGTGAAAATCCGTGTAATCTGTGGTTAATTTTTTTTTACCATAAAAAGTCATATCAGTTTTCAAAAAGACAATTACCGTAAATACAAAACGAAAAAAAAACCGCTTTTCAAGGAGGAATCGCGGTTTTTTTTAAATATAAAAAATGGTTGGTTAATTTCTTTTTTTGGTATGCAATGATAAGTATTATATTTTAATATCAAAAATATTTCATTGCAAATTTTATTAATTTCGTTTTTTTATCGAAAATATTTTAGCTATTTAGCATTACAGGCATTACAAGCATCGTAACTGTTTCACCTTCTTCTAATCCGTCAACAGGTGTAAGGATTCCGGCGCGGTTAGGTAATGACATTTCCAGCATAATCATGTCCGATTGTAAGTTAGTCAGCATCTCAGTAAGAAAACGAGAGTTGTAACCAATTTGCATATCGTCACCTTGGTAATCACAGGTTAATCTTTCTTCCGCTTTGTTAGAGTAGTCGATATCTTCGGCAGAAACATTTAATTCGGCTCCTGCAATTTTCAAACGAATTTGGTGTGTAGTTTTGTTAGAGAAAATCGCAACACGACGTACAGAACTCAAAAATTGAGAACGGTCAATCATTAATTTGTTTGGATTTTCTTTTGGAATTACCGCTTCGTAGTTAGGGTATTTTCCATCAATTAAACGACACATTAACACATAGTTATCAAATGAAAAAGTAGCATTCGAATCGTTGTATTCAATTTTTACTTCAGCATCAGAAGTAGAAAGAATATTTTTTAAGATATTTAATGGTTTTTTAGGCATAATAAAATCGGCAACGTGAGAAGCTGTTACATCGGTACGTGCATATTTTACTAATTTGTGAGCGTCAGTAGCTACAAAAGTCAAGCCTTGCGGCGAAAACTGGAAGAATACTCCTGACATCACCGGACGTAAATCATCGTTTCCGGCAGCAAAGATTGTTTTGCTTACTGCAGTAGCTAAAACGTCAGCAGGAACTAAAGTAACCGATGGTTCCTCTAAGTTGATTGCTTTAGGGAATTCTTCACCTGGAGCATAAGCAAGAGCATATTTTCCAGAGTTAGAACTGATTTCTATAGTGTTGTTTTCTTCAACTGTAAAAGTAAGTGGTTGTTCAGGAAATGTTTTTAAGATTTCCAAAAGTAATTTGGCCGGTACAGCAACACTTCCCTGACTTGTAGAATCGATAGACAAGGTAGCAGACATAGTGGTTTCTAAATCAGAAGAAGAAACCGTTAATACATTATTGTCTAATTCAAATAAGAAGTTATCTAAAATAGGCAAGGTATTGCTGCTGTTGATAACACTTCCTAAAACTTGTAATTGCTTTAATAAGTACGAACTCGATACTATAAATTTCATATGAAGATTATATTTGTTTTTTTATTGTAAAAGGTATCTTTTAATTAGAATTTGCTAATGATACATTTTTACAAATATATCGTAAACAAATCTAGTTTAGAAAAATTTTTATTAACATCTATCTGCTGTATTTTCGTTTTCTTAAAAAGCCAAAAGCGATTCCAAAAACACCTAAAATTACAATTGGAAGCCCGATAGTTAAGACTTGTGTCTGGGTATAGTTTTCATATACTTTTTCTTTGTCTAATAAAGGCAGGTCTAAATCTTTAGAACGAATGTTAATAAGTCCGTTGTCGTCAAGCAAATAATTGACGCAGTTTAACAGAAAATCTTTGTTGTCATAAAGATTTCCTGAACGTTGATCAAAACCTAATTCTACAGGAGCATAATTTTTATCCAATTGATTTTTGATGATATCTCCGTCAGAAATGACAATCATTTTGTTGCTTTTTCCCTGAGCTTCAAAATTATTTTGGTTAAAAGCTAAAACACGGTTTTGAAATGCCGAATGAAAGTTGCCTTCTAATAATACCGCCATAGGAAGGTTTCCGGTATTGATATAATGATTTGGGCTGGTTTCTTCGGTAACAATATTCAAATTGATTTCGGCTGGAGTTCCTAGTTTTTTAGAATATTGTGAAGAATGTAATAAAACGGTTTTTTTGATACCGTTTTTTAAAGTATCAATCGGACTGGCAAAGTCAAATTTAATTCCGCCAAGATTTTTTACAATTGGGTGTTGGCTTTCCGGATATACTAATGGAGCAAATTTCCAATTGAAAGCCTGGTATTGAGTGGAGCTGCCTTGCTCTCCGGTAGCCAATTTAATTGGGCTGCCGCTTTCGTCTTTTACAATATCCGGATTGATACGAATACCGTATTTAAAAAACATATCGTTTAAATTCAGGTTTCTTGGGAAAACTAACATAGATCCTGCGTCATTGTAAAGGCTGTCCATCTCAGCAGAAGTTTGATCTAGTAGCCACATACTTTTTCCGCCATTCATTACAAATTGATCGAGAACCTGTTTTTCGGCATCAGTGAAAACTTCTGTTGGTTTAGCAATGATTGCCAAATCGTATTTTTTTAAAGCTTCTAAGGTACCAATTGGGTTTTTAGAAACAGAATCCAGTGTAAAAGGACCAATGTGGTAGCTTTCTCTTATTTGCAATAAAAATTTAGCGATAGAAACATCTTGAATTTCACCATTCCCTTTTATTACAGCAATTTTTTTCTGTTTTTCTATGGTAATTTTATTTAGAGCATCGGCGATGGAATATTCTAAATGTTGAACCGATCCAATCACTTTTTCGGTTGTTGAAGCTCCCATTATGTTTTTCAATAAAGGAATGTTGACTTCTTTATTGTGATATACAGCAATAGCCCATGGAAATACCATTTCCTGAGATTGTTTTCCTTTATCATCAACAGTGATGTTTACAGGCGTCAGACCTTTCATGTACAGGTTTTTAATATTGTCCATGCTTTCGTCTTCGTTTTCTAAAGGATTTACAAATTCGAAAATAATATTCGAATTGTAAGCTTGAAATTCTTCCAGTAATTCTTTAGTTTCCTGTTGTAGTCGTTTAAATTCAGCAGGTAAATCACCTTCCATATATATTTTTATCGAAAGCGGTTCTTTGACCTGTTTGATGATATTTAATGACGTTTGTGAAAGTGTATAACGATGATCATTTGTTAGATCAAATCGATGAAAAAAACTACTGCCAATGATGTTAATGATAACTAAAACAGCAATTGTAATTACTACCGATTTAAGATTTCTTTTTTTAGCAGCTATCATTACAATTTAAAAGATTTAAGTTGGTAAACAGTAAAAGAAAGAAAAGCCGTTGTAAGGCTGATAAAATAAATTAAATCTCGGGTGTCTATTACGCCACGGCTCATACTCTTGAAGTGATTTTGCATTCCAAAAGAGGAAATCATTGTTGAAATTGAAGGTGTAATTGTAGCAAATCCTTCGAATCCAAAATAGAAGAAGAAACACAAAAATACAGCAAGTATAAAAGCAACAATTTGGTTATCGGATAGGGTAGAAGTAAAAATTCCAATTGAAGAATAAGCAGCTATTAAAAACAATAATCCAAAATAAGAACCAATGGTGCTTCCCATATCAATATTTCCTTCTGGCATCCCTAAATTAGAAATTACCTGAACATAAATGAAACTTGGAATAATAGCGATAATTATTAAAAGAAGTGCACCAAGAAATTTACCTCCGGCTATTTGCCAAACGGATAGTGGTTTTGTGAGTAATAATTCCAATGTTCCTTGTTTTCTTTCGTCAGAGAAAGAACGCATGGTTACTGCCGGAATTAAGAAAATTAAAATCCAAGGAGCTAATGAGAAAAAAGGAGTCATGTCGGCAAATCCTGAATTTGGAATATTGTAGTCGCCTTCAAATACCCACAGAAATAATCCGTTGATGATTAGAAAAATGGCGATAACTAAATAACCTATTGGTGAACCAAAAAAGGATTTAATTTCACGTAATAATAAGGCTTTCATTTATTGAGTTATGGGTTGTGAGTTATTTTTTTAAATTCTGTTTTAAATTCTGCAATTGCGTTCTGCCTTCTGAAATCTGAAATCTGAAATCTGAAATCTTAATTCTTAAATTCTATAGTAACGGTATCACGATAGTTCAAACCTAAAAGACTATTAGCTGAACCTACCTTAGAAGGATTGCTTCTAAAAATGGCAATTTCCAGATAGCCTGCTTCATTAAAAATGGCGAGTTTTTCTCCTTCATAAGTCTTTATAGGATATTTGTCAGATATAGCAATAGCTGAATAATTAGGTAAGATGGTTTTGATATTTTTTGTTTTCATCTTGATTTCATACGGACGGCCTTTAGCTACTTCAAGAAATTGCTTTTTGGTAATATTGGTCACCACATTTCCAAAATGATCAATATAAATCACATGCCCTTTTAGACTATTGTTGTCGTTTGATGCGACTGCTTTCATTTCAGTGACTTCTTTAACTGAATTGATTTCTTTGCCAATAACGTTTAGCAAACCACCACGGGCGATATGGCAGGCAACGGTCACAAAAACATCTAATCCCGAAGCATCACTTGGTAAACGGTCATGAATATTGATAGCAACAATTTTCTGTGGTACAATCTTTTGCGAAAGCATACTCAGGATGCCATTATCGGCAGCAATAAAGTAAGAATCGTTCCATTGCATCACAATGTGAAGATTTTCTTTATTTAATTCCATATCTACTCCTATAAGATGAACGGTTCCTTTTGGGAAACTGGAATAAGATGCACCAATAATGTAACTGGCTTCTACTATGTTAAACGGATCTATATCGTGCGAAATATCAATAATTTGGGCCTCTGGATACTCAGATAAAATTTTCCCTTTCAAAGAACCCACAAAGTGATCTTTCAAGCCGTAATCGGTAGTAAGGGTAATTATTGACATATTTTTGTTTATAACTATTGGTAATACCTAAAGGTAATTTTCATTAAATTTGAGATATGCAAAGCTAATAATAGTAATTTCAAAAAAGCAAAAAAGCAGAAATAAATTATAAATAGTAACCAAATAAAACCAGGATGAAAATGCATTTTGGAGGAGAATTTTAATTGATTTAATAATACTAAAAAATTATATCCTTTGAACGAAAGAATTATCGAGCTCATAGACATCGCTCCAAAAGAGTTTTGGGGTGCTCAAGACTCTCATCTTGAAACCATTAAAAAATATTATCCAAAATTAAAAATTGTTGCCAGAGGAACAACGATAAAAGCATTTGGAGAAAAAGACATATTGGACGAGTTCGAAAGGCGTTTTCAAAGATTGATGCTTCATTTTACACGTTATAACAATATTGATGACAATGTAATTGAGAGAGTAATCTTGGGAGATGTACAGGACGACAAAAGAATGAGTCCAAATGACAAAATTTTAGTGCATGGAGTAGGAGGTAAAATTGTAAAAGCAATGACTCCTAACCAACAATTATTAGTTGATACTATTAATAAAAACGACATGGTTTTTGCGGTTGGTCCAGCTGGTACGGGTAAAACTTATACCGGAGTAGCAATGGCTGTAAAAGCTTTGAAAGAAAAACAGGTAAAACGTATTATTTTGACTCGTCCGGCTGTAGAAGCTGGGGAAAATTTAGGTTTTCTTCCGGGAGATATGAAGGAAAAACTAGATCCTTATATGCAACCCCTTTATGATGCGTTACGTGATATGATTCCGAACGAAAAATTGGAAGATCATATTGCAAAAGGAATTATCCAAATAGCGCCATTGGCATTTATGCGTGGGAGAACACTGGATAATGCTTTTGTGATTCTGGATGAGGCTCAAAATACCACGCACTCACAAATGAAGATGTTTTTAACCCGTATGGGAAAGAATGCTAAATTCATGGTAACCGGAGATCCTGGACAAGTGGATTTACCTCGAAGAACTATTTCAGGATTAAAAGAAGCATTATTGGTTTTAAAAGACATTGAAGGAATTGGAATAATTTATCTTGACGACAAAGACATCGTACGCCACCGATTAGTTAAAAAAGTAATTGATGCTTATAAGTATACTGAGAATATTGATTAAAATTAGATTACTGTAAGATGTTTTTAAGACGACTCCGAATAGAGTCGTCTTTTTTTTAATAATGTTTCAACGATATTAAAATTAGCAATACGTTAATTTGCTGTTATTTCAATACTTATTTAGTGTGCTATCTCTGTGTTTTAGGTATTTTTGCAATTCATTAGAGTGAAAGAGAATATGATAAAAGAAAATATAAAAGTAATCATCAGTGATTTAGACGGAACATTACTCAATAAAGACCACAGGATTTCAGATTATACTAAACAGGTTTTTAAAGAATTGTATGAACAGGAATATTTGATAATTGTGGCTACAGGTCGTCATCACTTGGATGCGATGCCAATAATTGAAACCTTAGGCTTTCCTATTTATTTAGTGACTTCAAATGGTGCCCGAATTCATGCACCAAACAAAGAATTGATTTTTGCAACCAATATGGATAGCGAAGCCGTGAAATCGGTTTTGGCGATGGATATTCCGGCTGAATACACAACAGTTCTTTTTAAGGAAAATGTTTGGCAGACTAATAAACACAACGATAAATTACTGGAATTCCAAACGGAACTGAATTACGTTCCGGAATTAGTAAACTATAAAGAAGTGACCGATTTTGATGCAATTAAAATATTTTTCACCCACGAAAGTCACGGAAAATTAATCGAATTAAGAGAAATGATTCTGGAGAAATATCCGGATATTTTTAGTCATGCTTTTAGTTTGCCGCATTGTTTGGAGTTCATGGATAAATCGGTAGATAAAAGTGTAGCGATTAAACGCATTTTAGAAAAAGAAAACTATCAATTTCATCAGGCGGTTTCTTTTGGAGATGGTTATAACGATGAAGGCATGTTAAATGCTACTTCAAAAGGTTTATTGATGGGAAATGCACCTGACAGTTTGAAAAATAAATTAGCGCATTTAGAGGTAATATCTACAAACTATGAAGATGGTGTGGCTAATTATTTGACAGATAACATTTTGAATAATATTAGTTTGGAAGCTAAATAAAAAAAATTAACCGCAAAGATTACAAAGTCCTTCGACAAGCTCAGGATGACACAAAGATCACAAAGATTTAAAAAAAATCTGTGGTAATCTGTGAAATCTGTGGCAAAAATTATAGAATACTTTCTTTTTTTTTCTGTCTAAAATAATCCTAAATTTGCAACCTAATAAAATCAACGCAATATCTATCTAAATGAGTAATACAATCAGAACGACCAATTTTAATTTTCCAAATCAAAAATCGGTTTACAGAGGTAAAGTAAGAGAAGTTTATAATATCAATGATGATTTATTAGTAATGGTGGCAACCGACAGGCTTTCGGCTTTTGATGTGGTTTTGCCAAAAGGAATTCCGTACAAAGGACAAATACTAAACCAAATCGCTACTAAATTCATGGAATTGACTCAGGATATTGTACCAAACTGGTTGATTGCTACTCCGGATCCAAGTGTGGCTGTAGGTCATTTATGTGAGCCTTTCAAAGTAGAAATGGTTATTCGTGGTTATTTATCAGGGCATGCTTCACGCGAATATGCTGCTGGTAAAAGACAAATTTGTGGAGTTACAATGCCTGAAGGCTTAAAAGAAAATGATAAATTTCCGGAACCAATTATTACGCCAACTACTAAAGCTGATAATGGTGAACACGATGCCGATATATCAAGAGAAGATATTTTGGCAAAAGGAATTGTGAGCGAAGAGGATTATTTAGTTTTAGAAAAATATACCAGAGCTTTGTTTCAAAGAGGTACTGAAATTGCAGCAAGCCGCGGATTGATTTTGGTGGATACCAAATATGAATTTGGAAAAACTAAGGATGGAAAAATTGTATTGATTGACGAAATTCACACTCCGGATTCTTCCCGATATTTTTATGCTGAAGGTTTTGCTGAAAGACAAGAAAAAGGGGAGGAGCAAAAACAATTGTCTAAAGAGTTTGTACGTCGTTGGTTAATTGAAAATGGATTTCAAGGTCAAGAAGGGCAACAAATTCCTGAAATGACAGATGCGTATATTGAAACGGTTTCTGAAAGATATATCGAATTATACGAAAATATTATTGGAGAAAAATTTGTAAAAGCTGATATTTCCAACATCAACGAAAGAATTGAAAAAAATGTTTTGGCTTATTTGTCTAATATGTAATAATTGATTCAAGATTAAAATTTTAAAAAGCAGTTTGAGATGAATTTTCAAACTGCTTTTTTTATAAAGTTTTTTAAACTAAAGTTTATTTCAAAAAAAATACTTAGGGTGTTTCAATGTTTAAGTGTACCTATTTATAGAGCAAAAAAAAGGACTTATATAAAGACAAACTAATCTATAAATTATGAAAAAAACTCAAGTTGTTTTATCGGAAGGATTTACAAGTAATCGTTTAATTATCTTTTCTATAGGTATAGTTTATTTTGTATTTGGTCTGTTGAAATTTTTTCCCAATTTTAGTCCTGCTGAAGATATTGCTAAAAAAACAATAGATGTTCTGATTAATAATAGTGTACATTCAGATATTTCATATTTGGTTTTAGCTATGTGGGAAACATTAATAGGTTTGTTTTTTATTATAAATTATAAACTGCGAACAGTTACGATTTTAGCAATTATTCATTTAAGTTTAACATTTTCTGTGTTTTTTATTTTTCCGGAACTTTCGTTTAATCAAAGTCCTTTTAGTTTTACATTATTAGGACAGTATATTGTGAAAAATATTGTTATTTTAAGTGTACTTGTAAGTTTATTGATAAATAATAGAACTGTTGATAATTGATTTTTGACTCAAAGATATTGAATGATTTAAAGTTTTTATTTCTATTTGATTTCTGATTTAAATTTGATTAATAGCAAATGTCTTTTTTCAAAATACTTTCAGTTTGCTTTATTTAAAAGTTAAAAAAAAAACAGTTGCGTATATTTTGCAACTGTTTTTTTTGGTTTTTGGTTAAACAATTTTGTTGTCTAAATAATTATTTGGTGTTTGTGGTTTTTAATTTCAGTTTTAATTTTTCCAGAATATAATTTGCTTTTTCGTTATCACCAATTGCTAACAATGCTTTAGCATATTGGTCGTAGTATAATGCGTCTAAGTCATATGTTAATAAAAAAAGTTCTCCATACCATTTAGCAGCTTTTTCCATGTTCATATCAGCAAAAAAGGCGTTACCCAGTTTTTCAAATAAATCGATAGATTTATAGCCTTTTTCGGCTATCCTTTCGTATGTTTTAGTTACGTTTACATATGCATAATGTTCACCTATTTTTTCAGTGATGTATACTTTTGGACTTTGAGCTTGTCCAATTTGAGAAAACAGACCTAATAAAATAAAAAAAAGAATTGCTGTTATTTTCATATTGTAGTTATGTAAATATTATTCGTTTAATTTTATTTATATTGTTTTTAATTATTATAAAAATTGCATTATATGTAAAAATAATAAATTTTGTTGCTGGTAAATTTAATAGAAATATTTAAACAAATTACATAACGATCTTTTTTTTGTTAATTTTTTTAACAATCTTCTTTATTTGTAGTTTTGATATTGTTAAAATTAAAATAAGAAGTTTTAATTTCTTTATTTTACAAGTTGTTGATTAGGAGTTGTCTATGTTTTATTTATAAAAAAACCTCGAATTATGAATTCGAGGTTTAAACTATAAGTTATTTATTTCCTAAAGAGCAGTGATAATAAATTCACTTCTACGGTTCATCTGATGTTCTTCTTCGGTACATTTTACACCATCAGCACATTTATTTACTAATTGTGTTTCACCATAACCTTTACCAGTTAAACGATCTGCGCTTACACCATTTTTGATTAACCAAGCAATTGTAGATTTGGCTCTTCGATCAGATAAAGCTTCGTTGTATTTAAATGAAGCACGGCTATCTGTATGAGAACGTATGTCTAATTTCATGCTTGGATACTGATTTAAAACATCTAATATCTTTTCTAAATCCAGAGCTGCTTCAGTTCTTATATTCGATTTGTCTAAGTCAAAATAAATATTTCTAATTCCAAAACATTTTCCTAAATCATCCCCAATAGTTACTTTACACTGATCTTTTTCTAACTCAATAGGTAGATGTGTCTTACCATTTTCATAAGGTACTGTAACTTGTTTTTCATTGGTACCATATCCTTCTTTTTCAGCTCTAACAGTGTACATTTTACTGCATTCAACTATAAAACTATAAGCGCCTTTATCATCAGCATTAATGGTTTTTAAAACGTTCATTTTTTTATCAAACAATGTAACTTTAGAATTAGGAAGAGGTAGTTTAGAATCTAAGTCTGTGATTTCCCCGTATAGTTCTTGTTCACAAATTAGTTTTTTAGTTTCTAAAAATTTGTAAATATCGTCAAAACCTTGTCCGCCATCTCTGTTAGATGAAAGGAATCCTTTTCTTGAATTGCTATCAATGATGTATGCAAAATCATCTTTTGGAGAGTTAGCATCCATACCAACATTTTGAACTTTATTTAATGAACCGTCATCATTAATTT
This sequence comes from Flavobacterium flavipallidum, assembly GCF_038289905.1. Taxonomy (NCBI): domain Bacteria; kingdom Pseudomonadati; phylum Bacteroidota; class Flavobacteriia; order Flavobacteriales; family Flavobacteriaceae; genus Flavobacterium; species Flavobacterium flavipallidum. Next base: position 19,153 of record NZ_JBBYHU010000045.1, read on the forward strand.
TTGAAACAAAAATATCAAGTCCTCCAACTCCAGGATGTCCATCAGATGCAAAATAAAGTTCGTTTTCCTGACTTACAAAAGGAAAAGTTTCTCTTCCTTCCGTATTTATTCCAGCACCTAAATTTACCGGAGTTCCAAAAGTTCCATCTTCATTAATTTGTACTTTGAAGATGTCAGACATTCCTAAAGTTCCCGGCATATCTGATGCAAAATAAAGTGTTTTTTCATCAGGGCTCAATGTTGGATGAGCGGTACTGTAATTATTACTGTCGAAAGGTAATTCCTGAATATTAGTCCAATTCTCTCCGTCTAAAGTAGCTTTGTATAATTTTATTAAAGTAATCCCACTTTCATTTTTCCCTTTTTTACCATTCATATAATTATTTCTGGTAAAATAAACTGTTTTTCCGTCTTTAGTAAAAACTGGAGTAGCTTCGTTAAATTTAGAATTTAGTTTTCTAAAAGCTTTAACAGGATTCGAAGGAGACATCTGCTCATCTAAATCCGCACTATATAAATTTGTAAAATGTTGATCAGTCCAGGAGTGTTTTCTCTGACCTATGCTTCCAGTATCTCTTGCCGAAGTAAATACAATTTTGTTATTGTAAATAGATGAACCGTAATCAGAATATTGCGAATTGATACCAGCATTTTCTATTTTGTGCCTCCCGGAATTTGCTTTAATTTCATCCAGATAATTAGTATTAGCTTTAAATAATTTTGCTCTACTATCATTAGAAGAAATTTTGTCAAACTCTTTTAATATTTGATCTGCTTTACTGTTTTCGCCAATTGCTCGTAGTGATTGAGCATAACGGTAATAGTATGTAGGTTCGATAACTGTATCTGGCATAGCAAAAAGTTCAGTATACCATTTTACAGCTTTATCTAACTCACCATTAAAGTAGTATGCATTTGCAATTTTTTGAAACATAGGAGCTGATTTATATCCTTTTTCAGCAACTTTTTCATAGGTCTTAATGGCATCTATATAGGCATAGTTGTCATATTTTTTATCGGCATTGGCCAGCTTAGCTTCTTGGGAATAAATGTTAAATGAACAAACACTTATCATAGCTATACAAAGGAGTATATTTCTTTTCATGATAATCGTATTTAGAAGAATCTTGGGGTAGTAATTTTATTGTTTTTCTTGAATATTTCATATCTCAAGAAAACCTCATGAGAACCAGAATTGTAATTATCTAATTTAGTTGTTTCTAAATCATAACCATAGCCTATATAGAGAGCATCAGAAACTTGGAATCCAGCCATCGCACTTGCAGATGCGCTCCAACGATAAGCCAGTCCTAAAGTAAATTTATCATTGAATAAAAAGTTTCCTGAAACATCAACCTGTAGCGGTGCTCCCTGAACCATCTTAGTTAATAATGCTGGTTTGAATTTAAGATTGTAACTCAAATCCATTACATAACCAGCTATTAAATAATAGTTCATTTTTTCTTTGTATACTTTAGTGTCGTTATCATCATATCGATTAGATTCTATAAAATTAGGAATTGAAAGTCCAACATATGCTTTATCTGAATGTAGATAAATACCCGCACCAATATTTGGTGAAATAGCATTATTGTATCCATAAAGTTTAGGGTCAACTTGATCAGGATTTAATCTGCTTGGATCTAGATCAAAAAGATTTACAGATGCTTTAACACCAAATGAAAGTTTTACATTTTCAGATGTAGGTATTGTGTAAGATAAATCAGTTGAAATAGTGTTTTCATGAGTTGGTCCAATTTTATCATTAATAATGGATACACCTAAACCTAATCGGCTACTGTTGAATGGAGTATTAATCGAAACAGCGTTTGTAGTAGGAGCTCCATCAAATCCGACCCACTGTGTACGATGTAAGGCAAATATACTCATTGCACCTCTTGAACCAGCATAAGCAGGATTAACATTAATAGTGTTGTACATATATTGTGTAAATTGTGCGTTTTGTTGTGCATAACTTACCAATGTTGCAAACATTAAACTGATTACTAGTAGTTTTGTTTTCATTTGGCTTCTTTTTTAAATCCAGAGGCTTTTCAAAGCCTCTGGTATGTTAGAATTGGAGTTTATTATCTAGTCAGGTACAAATAACCTTGTTGTCTTTTAGGGATCGTTTCACCTTGTAAACCTACTGCAGTATAGTTTAAGATATAAAAATAGGTTCCTGTAGGTAATCCAGCTCCTTTATCGACAGTTACTCTTCCCTCAGAGAAGCCTTTGAAAGCTTTATCTTGATTATTATATCCTTTCACTTCATAGACTAATACTCCCCATCTGTTATAGATTTCAACTGAATTTTCAGGATAACATATAGTATCGTCAATGTTATCAATTTTGAAGAATTCATTTGTATCATCATTATTAGGTGTAAATGCATTGTGTACAAGGATTGTACCGCAACCTAAAACTCCAGCTTTTTCAACCGTTACGCTATCTTCAGCATTTATAGGCGTATTATTAGGAGTAACACCATTTGCAGTAGCAATATTGATAATGCTTTCTCCTCTTAAGTCTTCTAATGTAACAGTGTGGGTTTGTGTAAATTCTTTAGATTGTCCTGGATTCAATACAAATGCTTCGTTTGTAGTGTCTAAACCTGTCATAGGATCTTTAACAATAATATTGTTAATTGACACATTACCAGTGTTAGTTACTATTATTGTATAATTAATAATATCTCCAACAAAACTATATACATCACTACTTGTATCTCGACTTAGAACTGTTGCCGTTTTATCTAGAATCAAGCCTGGATTTTGTGGTAAAATTGTAATAGTACAATCTGTACATTCTGGATCTTTAGGACATGTTGTACAAGGTGTAGGATCTGAGGAAGTATCAGTTACTGTTACATTTTCAGGATCTTTAGCATTGGTTAATGCTAAATTGTAATAAAAACCTTTGTTTATATCATCCTGAGTAATTGCATGTACGCCACTAAATGTACTAGTGTCAGAAGCACCAGGTGCTAATGTAGCAATTGGGCCACCAATTACATTTGCTTTATTATCAGTAATTGTAACATTTGTTAAAGTAACATTACCTGTATTTTTAACTGTAAAGTAATAAACTATATTATCTCCAATATTAGTAATATTATCTTCATTGTTATCTACATATCTTGCATCTTTAAGAATTTCAATACCGGATTCAGTTATTTCGTAACTATTAACAATACTACAGCTGTTGTTTTTGTCTTTTATGGTTACCGTATAAATCCCTTTTGGTAAACTACTAATGTCTTCTGTCGTAGCACCATTTGACCATGAGAATGAATATGGGGCAGTACCACCTTGTACAGTAACATTAATTGCACCATTACTACAACCAACACAATTGTTATTGTTAGTAATTATAGCAGTTGCACTTAAAGCTGCACTTGGTTGAGAGATAGTTACCTGAGCAGTAGCAGTACAAGTTTGACCTTGGTTACCACCGGGAGCGATAGCCGTTAAGGTATAAGTTCCTGCAACTAAACCAGTATTTGAAACTACCTGATTATTAGAATTTCTGATTACAACAGTTGAACCGGCACTATTAGTTACAGTAATCGAACCATTAGATTCACCGAAGCAAGAAGCATTAGTAGCGATTCCGCTTACAGATACAGCTATTTGCGGTTGAGAGATAGTTACCTGAGCAGTAGCAGTACAAGTTTGTCCTTCGTTACCACCAGGAGCAGTAGCTGTTAGGGTATAAGTTCCTGCAACTAAACCAGTATTTGATACTACTTGGTTATTTGCATTAGTTATTACTACAGTTGAACCAGCACTTTTAGTTATGGCAATCGAACCATCAGCCTGACCGAAACAAGAAGCATTAGTAGCGATTCCGCTTACAGATACAGCTATTTGCGGTTGAGAGATAGTTACCTGAGCAGTAGCAGTACAAGTTTGTCCTTCGTTACCACCAGGAGCAGTAGCTGTTAGGGTA
>NZ_JBBYHU010000045.1:23203-24997 GCF_038289905.1 Flavobacterium flavipallidum
TTGGTTATTTGCATTAGTTATTACTACAGTTGAACCAGCACTTTTAGTTATGGCAATCGAACCATCAGCCTGACCGAAACAAGAAGCATTAGTAGCGATTCCGCTTACAGATACAGCTATTTGAGGTTGAGAGATAGTTACCTGAGCAGTAGCAGTACAAGTTTGTCCTTCGTTACCACCAGGAGCAGTAGCTGTTAGGGTATAAGTTCCTGCAACCAAACCAGTATTTGATACTACTTGGTTATTTGCATTAGTTATCACTACAGTTGAACCAGCACTTTTGGTTACCGCAATAGAACCGTTAGCCTCACCGAAGCAGGAAACATTAGTAGCGATTCCGCTTACAGATACAGCTACTTGCGGTTGAGAGATAGTTACCTGAGCAGTAGCAGTACAAGTTTGTCCTTCGTTACCACCAGGAGCGGTAGCCGTTAGGGTATAAGTTCCTGCAACTAAACCAGTATTTGATACTACTTGGTTATTTACATTAGTTATCACTACAGTTGAACCAAGACTATTAGTTACAGCAATAGAACCATCAGCCTGACCGAAACAAGAAGCATTAGTAGCGATTCCGCTTACAGATACAACAACTTCTGGCTCAGAAATAGTAACATCTACCGTTGTAGTACAACCTTTAGCATCTGTTACAGTGAAAGTATGTAAACCAGCAGTTAACCCAGTTTGAGCAGGAGTGATAGTATATCCAGCAGTTCCACCAGCCGGAGTAATTACCACCGAACCGTCGTTACCACCTTTACAAGATACATTTACTTGGTTAGAAGCAGTAGCTGTTAAAGCATTGGCAGGTTCCGTGATTGTAACATCCACAGTTGTAGTACAACCTTTAGCATCTGTTACAGTGAAAGTATGTAAACCAGCAGTTAACCCAGTTTGAGCAGGAGTGATAGTATATCCAGCAGTTCCACCAGCCGGAGTAATTACCACCGAACCGTCGTTACCACCTTTACAAGATACATTTACTTGGTTAGAAGCAGTAGCTGTTAAAGCATTGGCAGGTTCCGTGATTGTAACATCCACAGTTGTAGTACAACCTTTAGCATCTGTTACAGTGAAAGTATGTAAACCAGCAGTTAACCCAGTTTGAGCAGGAGTGATAGTATATGTAGCAGTTCCGCCAGCCGGAGTAATTACCACCGAACCGTCATTACCACCTTTACAAGATACATTTACTTGGTTAGAAGCAGTAGCTGTTAAAGCATTAGCAGGTTCCGTGATTGTAACATCTATCGTTGTAGTACAACCTTTAGCATCTGTTACAGTGAAAGTATGTAAACCAGCAGCTAACCCAGTTTGAGCCGGAGTGATAGTATATGTAGCAGTTCCACCAGCCGGAGTAATTACCACCGAACCGTCATTACCACCTTTGCAAGATACATTTACTTGGTTAGAAGCAGTTGCTGTTAAAGCATTAGCAGGTTCAGTGATTGTAACATCTACCGTTGTAGTACAACCTTTAGCATCTGTTACAGTGAAAGTATGTAAACCAGCAGTTAACCCAGTTTGAGCAGGAGTGATAGTATATGTAGCAGTTCCGCCAGCCGGAGTAATTACCACCGAACCGTCATTACCACCTTTACAAGATACATTTACTTGGTTAGAAGCAGTAGCTGTTAAAGCATTAGCAGGTTCCGTGATTGTAACATCTATCGTTGTAGTACAACCTTTAGCATCTGTTACAGTGAAAGTATGTAAACCAGCAGCTAACCCAGTTTGAGCCGGAGTGATAGTATATGTAGCAGTTCCACCAGCCGGAGTAATTACCACCGAACC
>NZ_JBBYHU010000046.1:0-23312 GCF_038289905.1 Flavobacterium flavipallidum
GTTATTGCTTGATGCTTTTTTAAAACTTCATTTACACATCGAAGTTTAAAATCATAACCATACTTGACTTTTCTTTCCATAAAAATACCCCCAAATAGTGTCTAACTTTTTGGGGGCAGTGCACTTGTAGTCGGCTTTCTTATTTATACAATAGATTAAAACTTTATACTTTATAAATACTATTGATTTTCAGTGTTAAATTTAAAAAAGTCAATGATCTAGAGGGTTTTCGATTGTTTTTGGTTTATAATTTATAGTATATGAATGATAAGTTATCTTTAAAAAGCCCTATTCTTACTAATATTGAAAAAGTTTAGAAACTGATTTTTTAGTCATTCTAAACGCCTTAATAAGTTTTAAAAAAAATAACAATAAATCCATTTTTGCGTATTCCTTAAGGTATATAGAATGTGGTGTACAATACAAATTTTGGTTAGTTTGTGGTTAGTTTGATTACTGTAGTGTAGTTGCCGAGGTGGTTTTCGGCAACTAGTAATCAAATATTCTGTAACTTACTAAAATAAAATAATCATTGACATGCAAAATAAAATTCTGGCACTTCTTTTTTTATTATTTTCAATAAGTAATGCAAAATCTCAAAATTTACCTGTTCCTCAAAATATAGGAACACAGCATCCTCGCGTTTTTGGAAAAGATATGTCTTTGAATCAGCTAAAAGAACTGGTAGCAAAAGAAGATTGGGCATCAACCATTATCACAAAAACTCAAAATAATGTTGCACCCTATATTGAACATTATAAAACAGATAAAACCTGGTTAGTTTCCCGATTGCAGATGTATTGGAAAACCAAAGCCACTCAGGTTTATATTAATGGGGGAAAATACGACCATGCTGATGGAGAAGCACCGGTTCCTACTGTTAAGTTTATTGGAGGCAGAGGAACACCGTCTAGTTATAAAACCCCAAAATTAGAAGATATTAAGCCCTACATGGATGATCCTAGAGGTTTATATCTTCAAAATAGTACAAATAATGTTTGGGAATGGGGACCAATAGCTGCTACAAGTGGTATTACAAATGCTATTAACAGACAAATTTTAACTATTGCCCGTGATGCAGCTTTTCTGTATTGGTACACCGGAAAGGAAGAATATGCAAATTTAGCATACGATGTTCTGGATACATATTTAAAAGGGGTTTACTATTTGAATGAACCTATTGATTTAAGTCATGGACACCATCAAACTTTGGTAAGTTACATTCAGTTTGAAGTCATTCAGGATCATATTTTAAATGAAATAACGCAATGTTATGATTTTCTACACGATTTTATAAGAGATAAAAATCCGGAAAGTTTAACAATTTATGATGCAACCCTACAAAAATGGGCAGACTTACAAATTAAAAATGGGGTGAGTTTTAATAATTGGAATCTCCTTGAAGCAGCACATATTTCACATATTGCTTTGATTTTAGAAAATAATTCGGCATACAAAAATGGAAAAGGCGCACAATATTACCTAGATCAGATTATGAATCAAACTTCAACCCGTCAGTGGTCTATGAATAAATTGATGGATTATGGTTATGATAAAAAAACGGGAATTTGGAATGAAAGTCCGGGATATTCGATGAATGTTTTGAGTGATTTCATTTCGTTTGCTGAGTTTTACGACCGTAATTTTGATATTGATTTGTTAAAAGAAATGCCCATATTAAAACAAGCCGTAAAGTCCAGTGTACAATATCTTTATCCTAATAAATATATGGTTTCTTTTGGAGACGGGCATTACAATAAATTGAGAACTGAACCCATCCGTTATATGATTGAAAATGCTCAGAAATATGGTAAACTTGAGGATGAAGATTATTTTACTAAAATGTACAAAACGATTTATACAGACGGTGTAACTGAGGGTAAATTTATTGGAAAAAACATACAGGATCTTTTTGGAGGTAAAGCTTTGCTCTTTAAAAATAGTATTCAGTCAGGAAAATTAACCGATTTTACAACACCTTTGTTTCATGTGCCTCATGCAAGTTGGCTGGTACAACGTCAGGGTGAAGGAGATTCTGCTTTAATGATTAGCCAAATAGGTTCATTAGGAAATCACATGCACTCTAACGGAATTGCGATGGAATTGTATGGGAAAGGTTTGCCTCTGGCTCCTGAAATGGGTCATGGTTCCAGTTATTTTTCGATTGAATATGCCGAATATTACACTCAGTTTCCTGCTCATAATACCGTAATTGTAAATGGAAAATCAAAATACCCTGAGATGAAAAGTAATCACGCTTTTAGCTTAAATGCAGCTTATCCTAAAAGTGGGGTTACTTCAGGAATGGTTTCTGGAATTACTTTTTCTGATGTTTCTTTTTTAGAGCCTGAAACGTACAGTAACCAACGCAGGGTCATGGGAATTATTAAGGATACTATTGAAGAGGGGTATTATATTGATATTTTTCGTTCCACTCAGAAAGAGGGCAATAACATAAAGAATGAATATTTCTTTCATAATCTGGGGCAAAATTTAGAATTAACAGCAACAAATGGAACTCCATTAGAATTAAAACCTACTACAAAATTGGCTTTTGGTGATGGTGATTTGATGGCTTATGATTATATGTGGGATAAAAAATCTTTTGAGACAGCTCAGGATTTTAAAGGTAAATTTAATCTAGCTTTAAAAGATAAAACCGTAAACATGAATCTTTGGTTTCAAGGACAGTCAGAAAGAGAAGTTTTTTCAGTGCTTTCTCCAAAATCTACAGCCTTGTCCCATGGTTTATTGCCGGATGAAATTTGTAAAAGTCCGATACCAACTTTAGTAGTTAGACAAAAGGGAGAAGCTTGGAATCGTCCATTTGTAGCCATTTATGAGCCAGCATTAAATAATGAAACGAATATTCAATCGGTGGATTATTTTGGGAAAAATGAGTTTGTAGGGATTCATGTGACTAATAAATCAGGAAAAGAAGATTTTATTTTTTCGAATACTACTGCGGATATAAAATTAAGTGAGAAACAATTTTCGGTAACAGGAACTTATGGGATTGTCAGTGAAAAAGCAGTTGATTTTACACTCTTTCTTGGCAATGGAAAAAACATTTCAAATGGAAAATATTCATTGGATTTAGGTAATGAAATGGCTTCTGCGGTTTTGAAAAATGAAAATGGAGTGCTGTATTTAGGTTCGGATGTGGCTTTAACTCTTTCAGTTGTTGCAGAGGGAAAAATCAAAAACGGAATTATAACTGATACAGCCGGAACAAAACATCAAGGATTTTATAATAAAAAGGATAAAACGCTACGTTTTGAATTACCTGCTCTAGCCTATCAGATGATTAAAATTGATTTGAAATGATAAAAGTGTTTGATAAGGTGTTTGTGAAAGTTTATGAAGCTGCAATATTGATTTTTTTGCTAATGATATGCAGTAATTTATTGGGACAAAGTCATCAACAAAAAACAAACAGAGATTATAATTTTTTGCCAATTGAAAAGAAAATACAAACCTGGGTAGACAGCAGTTATTATGATGGAGCGTCTATTTTAGTTTCCAAAAAAGACAAGGTTGTTTATGATAAATATTTTGGAGATTATAATAGGGATACAGAGGTGTTTATTGCCTCTGCCGGGAAATGGCTGGCCGCAGCAACAATAGCTTCGGTGGTCGAAAAGACAAATCTTTCCTGGGATGATAAGGTGAATAAATGGTTGCCTGAATTTAAAGATAGTAAAGGAGAAGCTACGCTAAGACAGCTTTTTTCGCATACTTCCGGTTTTCCGGATTATCAACCAAAAGATTCGGTGACGGATAATTACCAAACATTAGAAGAGTCGGTTAAACACATTGTTAATTTACCCGCAGATGCTAAGCCGGGAAGTGTTTTTCATTACGGAGGATTGGCTATGCAGGTAGCTGGAAGAATGGCCGAATTAGCAACGGGCAAAGATTTTGAATCTATTTTTCAGGAGAATATTGCTGTTCCATTAGGAATGAAAAATACGCATTTTGTCCCAGTAGATGATAGTGGAGGTCATAGCCCAATGCTGGGAGGAGGAGCAAAAAGTACCCTTCATGATTATATCCATTTTTTAGAAATGATTAGTCATGATGGGATTTATAAAGGAAAATCAATTTTAAGTGCTACATCAGTTGCAGAGATGCAGTCTGATCAAATAAAAGATGCAAAAGTAGCCAATCACGAATATGTAGAAAGAGTACGAGCTGAAATGCATAACGGAATTTATGGTTTAGGTGAATGGAGAGAAGAAATAGATAAAAACGGTAGTGCAGTTTTAATAAGCAGTCCGAGCTGGGCTGGAGCCTATCCATGGATTGACAAAAGTACGAATACCTATGGTTTTTTCCTGACGCATGTAAATGTGGCAAAAGCCAATAAAGATGGATTTTCCTCCTTTTATAATAGTCCGGTTTTACCTATTATGGTCCGGGATGTTTATAAGAAGGCTTCATTACCCCTAAAAGTAAAAACAGGCTTTGTTGAGTTAGGAAATGCACAACTGTATTATGAAGAATTAGGAACAGGAGAGCCTTTAATTTTTATACACGGTCATTCGTTTGATCATAGCGAGTGGGATCCTCAGTTTTTCGAATTTGCCAAAAAGTACAGGGTAATCCGTTATGATTGTCGAGGGTATGGCTATTCGGATATGCCAAAAGAAGGAGAACCTTTTTTACATGCAGAAGACCTTTTGAAAGTAATGGATGCGTTAAAAATCAAAAAAGCGCATTTGGTAGGACTTTCTATGGGAGGTTTTATAGCGACAGATTTTCTCGCCTTACATCAAGACCGACTTTTGTCAGCTACAATGGCTAGTGGTGATGTTTTTCCGGTTCCCGGACCATCTGAACCTTGGACAAAAGAACAATTGTTTGTAAGAAGAGTTGAAATTGAAAAAATGAAAGAGGCAGGAACGATGAACCAAAAATGGGAATGGTTAAATGCATTGATGCGAAAAGGGGGAACTAATTTAGAAAATATTAGAAGGCCCGTTTGGGATATGATTTACAAATGGGACCAATGGCAACCATTGCATGCTGAGCCCCGTTTGGTTCTAGGAAATGATGTAGTGCCAATTTTGAAGAAACAAAAAGTAACAGTTCCGGTAATGATCCTTACAGGGGAGATTGACAAGGAGCATCCAAATAAATTAATAGAATGCATTCCAATGGCAAAGCAAGTAATTGTATCTAATGCAGGTCACGTGAGTAATCTAGAAAACCCGGAGGCTTTTAACCAATTAGTATTTGAATTTTTAAAAAACTATAAAAAATGATATTTCATATACGATTTATATTAGCTGTATTTTGTCTGGTAGTTTCAAATGCTTTTGCAGTTACCAAAGACAGCGTAGTAGTTTATAATCCATCTCAGGATATTATAAAAACGATGCACAATGATGACTTTTCTGTAAAGGTTAGAAAACCGGGCGGTGAGTGGAAAGATTTATTTGAGTATGGAATAAAAGTAGATCAGGTATTGGGAACCGGACATTCAGTGCAAAAAGCTTCGATGGCTTATTTTGATTTTTTAGGAACGGTAGAGGTTTCAGTTACTTCCAATAAAGGAGCAATAAATAAGGCGAGAATAAGACCCCTATCTTATGGAATAAAACCTAAAATAAATGGAAATACTATAAGTTTTTCGTTGTCAAATCCTGCTAATTTATCGGTAGAAATCAATGATGATATTTTCCATAACCTGCATTTGTTTGCTAATCCAATTGAAAAAAATAAGCCGAATCCTAAAGATAAGAATGTAATTTATTTTGGCCCCGGAATCCATGAAATACCAAATCAAAAATTAAAAGTAGCTTCCAATAAAACCGTTTATTTGGCCGGTGGAGCTGTAATTAAGGGTAGAATAGCATTAGATAATGTTTCAAATGTGAGAATTCAAGGTAGAGGAATGGTGGATCAGGAAATCAGAGGAGGTATTCATATCGCTAATTCTAAAAATGTGAATGTGGAAGGCATTTTTGCTTCTCAATGTTTTACAGGTGGATCTGATGGTGTAAAAATAAAAAACGTTAAAACTACCAGTTTTTATGGATGGGGAGATGGTATGAATGTAATGGCTAGTAATAACGTGTTGTTTGATGGTGTTTTTATTCGTTCCTCTGATGATTGTACTACTGTTTATGGCACTCGAATGGAATATACAGGAAGTTGCAAGAATATTACAATGCAAAATTCGACACTATGGGCTGATGTGGGGCATCCCATTTTGATTGGGACACATGGGAATACTAAAAATCCAGAAATTCTTGAAAATTTGAAATATATTAATATTGATATTTTAGATCATAAAGAAAAACAACAGGATTATCAAGGCTGTATGAGTATCAATGTTGGCGATAATAATCTGGCTAAAAATGTGCTATTTGAGAATATCAGAGTAGAAGATTTTAGAGAAGGGCAGTTGCTTAATTTGAGAGTTTTTTATAACGCCAAGTATTGTACCGCTCCTGGCTTGGGTATCGAAAATGTTGTGTTTCGCAATATTGAATACAAGGGTAAGAATGCAAATACTTCTATTATTGCCGGTTATAACGAAAATAGAAAAATTAAAAATATCAGTTTCGAAAACTTAAAAATAAATGGTGTTTTAATTGCAGATGATATGATAGGTAAACCAAAGTGGTATAAAACTTCTGATTTGGCTAACTTTTTTGTAGGGGAACATGTGGAAGGAATCACTTTTAAAACGAATTAAAATAAATATTATGAAATACAAGTATTTTAAAAGTAGCCTACTAGCAATAAGTTTCTTCCAGTTGATGTCGTTAACAGCTTGTTCCAAAACAGTTAAAGCTAAAGAAATCAATATTGAAATTAAAAACACATTGGGATTTAGCCGTAATGAAATTATTAGCCTGCAACGTAATAAATTGCAACCACTTTTAGATAAAAACAATCCAAAAAACATTCGTGTCAAAGAGTATGGAACTGATCAATATTTAGTCACACAATGGGTTGATAATGATGGGGACGGAAAAGGAGATGAGTTGCTTTTTCAGGCCAATGTAGCGGCCAATGCAACAGCAAAATATGTAATTATGCTGGATACAATTCAGGTTGCCGAGCCAAAAGCGAAAACCTATTCGCGTTTTGTACCGGAACGAATTGACGATTATGCCTGGGAAAACAACAAGGTGGCCTTTAGAGCCTATGGTCCGGTGGCACAGCAATTAGTAGAGCAGGGCAAAGAAGGAGGTACACTTTCCAGTGGGATCGACTTATGGTTGAAGAAAGTGGACTACTCTATAATTGATAGTTGGTATCAAAAGAACGTAGCTAATCCAGGTTATTATCATATAGAGCATGGTGAAGGTTACGATCCTTACCACGTAGGAGCTAGCCGCGGAACTGGAGGCACTGGATTGTGGGAAAATGATAGTTTATTAGTTTCTAAAAATTATGTGAGTTACAAAACAATAGCCACAGGGCCTTTGCGAACCGTTTTTGAATTGATTTATGCGCCGTGGAGTATTTATGGCTTACAGGAAGTGAAAAGAATTTCACTGGATTTGGATTCCAATTTTTCAAAATTTGAAATTAGTTATCGTTCAAATAAAAGGATCCCTAATTTTACCATTGGAATTACTCTTCATGATAAAAAAGGAGAAGTTAATATTAACAAACCTAAGGGGTGGTTTCGTCACTGGGAACCAATTGATAGTGTTTTCGTAGGAGAAGGAATCGTGCTCTGTCCTAAATTGATTGATACCGCTTTTGTTCATGATTCGAAAACAACTGATCAATCTAATTTATTAATTCTGACTAATCCCGATGACAAAATAACCTACTACGCTGGCTTTGCATGGACAGGAAGTAAACAAATTAAAGATGTGATGGATTGGGACGCAATGTTAGAAAAACAAGCACAAATAATCGCTCATCCATTAGTGATAAAAATTGAGAAATAAGAAATTTAAAGGATTAAGTACAATGATTTTTATAAAGAGGAACTTCTTTTTAGTATTAACTGCTTTTATTTTAGTAAGTTTTAATTCCCTTATAGTAGCACAGACAAAACAGCAAAATAAAAATTATGTTTCTCAAGTTTGGCAATCTGATAAGGGTGATGGAACTTATACTAATCCAATTTTGTATGCTGATTATTCCGATCCTGATGTGATTCGTGTAAAGGATGATTATTACATGACGGCCAGTAGTTTTAACTGTATTCCGGGTTTACCCATTTTGCACTCAAAAGACTTAGTAAATTGGAAAATCATCAATTATGCCTTGGAAAAACAAATTCCCGAAACGGTTTTTAATATTCCACAACATAGCAAAGGAGTTTGGGCTCCAGCGATTCGTTTCCATAAAGGTGAATTTTATATTTATTGGGGAGATCCCGATTTTGGTGTATATATGGTAAAAACCAAAGATATTTATGGCAAATGGTCAACGCCAATATTAGTAATGGGAGGAAAAGGAATCATTGATCCTTGTCCGCTTTGGGAAGGAAATAAGGCCTATTTAATTCATGCCTGGGCAGGTAGTCGTGCAGGTATCAATAGTATACTCACCCTCAATAAAATGAATACTGAAGGAACAAAAGTATTGGATGAAGGTCAAAATGTTTTTGATGGTCATGATAACCATCATACCATGGAAGGGCCTAAATTGTATAAAAAAGACGGCTATTACTATATTTTTGCTCCGGCAGGAGGAGTAGAAACGGGTTGGCAGGTAGTGATGCGCTCTAAAAGTATTTACGGTCCTTATGAAGATAAAATTGTCTTAGAGCAAGGAAGTACTAATATTAATGGACCTCATCAGGGGGCTTGGGTAACGACTCCTGAAAATAATTCTTGGTTCTTGCATTTTCAGGATCAGGGAGTCTATGGGCGCGTATTGCATTTGCAACCGATGCAATGGAAAGATAATTGGCCTTTAATCGGAAAAGATTTTGATGGAAATGGCGTAGGAGAACCGATACTTTCTGGAGTTAAACCAGTTGTTGGAAATAATTTGCAAATTGGACATCCAGTTGAAAGTGACGATTTTAGTAATGGAAAACTGGGTTTGCAATGGCAATGGTATGCTAATAGTTCGGTAAAATGGAGTGCTCAAATTCCGGGAACAGATTATTTGAGACTTTTTACAATAAGCCAGAAGGAGGAACCCAACCTTTGGAATGCACCCAATCTTTTATTGCAAAAATTACCAGCTCCCAATTTTACAGCAACAACCAAGGTGAAATTGAATACAGAATGGGATACTCCAGGGAAAAAAGCAGGTTTGTTGTTAATGGGGAAATCTTATGCTTATGCTGCAATTGCCTATCATGATGGGAACTATTGGGTGCAGCAAATTAGTTGCACTAATGCTCATGAAGGCACATTAGAAAAAGTTATTGAAGAAAAACCTTTAAATTCAAATGAAGTGCAATTGCGTATGAAAATCACAGCTCCTAATGCAGCTTGTCGTTTTAGTTACAGTGAAAACGGCATCGATTTTTTTGCAATTGGACAAGAAGCAATCGCCGAAAAAGATTTATGGATTTCTGCCAAAATTGGAGTTTTTGCTATAAGTCAACCAAATGTACGAATGGGAGGCTATGCCGATTTCGACTGGTTTAGAATAACAAAATAAAAATTGAAGTAATGAAAATAAAAAGAATTGATGTTTTATGTGTTTTGTTGTTTTTCTCTGGTCTTATTATTGCTCAGGCAAAAAGTAATATTAAAGAAATCGAAACTCTCGAAGCTTTGGTACAGCTTGCGTCTAAAAATGGACAACAAATTCGAATGAAACCCGGAGTCTATGATTTAGCCAAATTTTTGAATAGTGAGCGGATAGCTAAATTAGTAACAGAGCTCCCTGTACAAACAGAGGAACAAAAGCGTCCGCCTCGATGGTTTTTAAGGTTTAGTGGAAACAATAATTCGTTTGACTTTACAGGAGTTACAATAGAAATTGATACTAAATTGTACAAAGTATTACCGTATGGTTATACACGTTGTCTTTTTATAGACGGAAATGGTAATAAGCTAAAAGGCTTAACTATCAAAAATACCGGTTCTCCTGACATTGGTAGTAACGGTAATATACTCTCTATTTTTGGTAACAATACCTTACTTGAAGATTTTATGTTGTATGTAAGTGGTTCAACCTATGGCTATGGTGATTTGTTTGGAAAAGGAGGGCCAGTGCTAACTTCTCTGCAAAAACAAAGTGGTATAATGGTTGCCGGTCAAAATAACATTTTAAAAAGATGTAAAGTATTTAGTCGAGCATTTGGGCATTGTTTTTACATTCAAACCCAAGGTCATGATACAAGAGATATTGTCTTGGAGGATTGTTATGCTGAGGGGGCAATGCGAACCACAGACGATATTTTAGCTGAAAAAGTGGGGCTTGCAGAAAAGTTAAATTACCGCAGCGTGTATGAAAACCGTGATGGATATTATTTGATAAGTCCTGGATATACAAAATCATTGAGTGAGGATGGTTTTCGTACCTATGGAGGGGTTGGTAAAGTGACACTTCGTAATTGTATTGCAAAAAACACGCGTTCAGGTTTTGAAATTGGTGGTACTAACGATGCTGTAAATCGTACAGAGCTCCAGGGATGTCAGGCCATTGGTACAGAACGTGCTTTTTTACTTGGATCAAATGTACTTGTACGAAATTGCAGAGGTGATATTCAATACGGACCACTGCTATATCTTCGTGAAAATACCATAGGCACTGATGTCGAATTAGAACTTATACCCTCTATGCCTAAATCATTAGTACATACTATTGCAACTATTGCAGGTAAAAATCATCGTATAAGGCTTTATACTAACGATTCAAAAATAAATACACCAGCCTTACCTATTATGCTGGGATTTGGAATGCCGGCTCATGCAGAAATGAGTTCTGCTATTCGACCTATGGAAACTGAAAATATCATGTTAATTAATGAATTAGAAAATAAACTGATTATTAAAAACGATGAAGCGAAAAACCTTGAAGTAAAATCAGTATCTCCAGAGTTGAAAAATAGTGAGGTAAAAACAATGAGTGGAAGAGGTAAATGGTAGGTGGATATTAATATTTAATGGGTTGTTAATTCAGTTTTGATCAAGCTAGTGTCAATTTTAACGTTGAGCCTTATAGGACAACTAAGGGGCCTACGAATTTTAGCCAAAACAGAATTTTATCATAAGTGAACGCAAGGTCAGAATAGGTTACGATGCCGATTTTGATTGATTTATAGAATACTGATATAAAAAAACAAAAATGAAAACAAACAAATTTTATCATTTACTGGGGTTACTTCTGTGTACATTAACTATTCAGGCGCAGTCTATTATTGAAGAAACGGTTCAAAAACTGAATTCGCCAAACGGTGCTTATGAATTTGCTTTTTATCAAAAGCAGAATAATGCGGGAGAGAAACAAATGTATTATACGCTTTTTTTCAAAGGGAAAA
The DNA here is from genome assembly GCF_038289905.1 of Flavobacterium flavipallidum. Classification (NCBI taxonomy): domain Bacteria; kingdom Pseudomonadati; phylum Bacteroidota; class Flavobacteriia; order Flavobacteriales; family Flavobacteriaceae; genus Flavobacterium; species Flavobacterium flavipallidum. Next base: position 11,426 of record NZ_JBBYHU010000046.1, read on the forward strand.
AAGTTGTAGAAGAATCAGAGCTCGGGGTTTTGATTGAAAATCAGACTTTCGAGTCGGCACTTGGAATTCCAAATGATACTTGCAAAGTATGGGGTGAAAATCTAAATTTCACAGGAATTCAACGCAATCAGGTAAATGATAGTTGGAAACCAGTTTATGGTGAAAATACTACTATTCGAAATAGTTATAATGAAATGACTATTTCCTTTCGAAAAGGAGAATTGGTAAAAGAAAAACTGACTGATGGTTATGATAAAAACAAAAGCTACTTTATGAATGTAGTGGTTCGCGCTTATGACGAAGGTGTAGCGGTTCGTTATCATTTTCCGGAGCCTTCGAATGGTTTGTTTTTGCATATTGTTGGAGAGCAAACGCAGTTTACCATGCCCGAAGGGACTTTGGCTTATTATGAACCGTGGGCACAAGGCCCTTATTCGTTATTGCCGCTTAAAGATTGGAAAGGGCAGAGTGAACGCCCTTTAACTATGAAACTTACAAACGGCTTGTCAGTAGCCATTGCTGAGGCACAAATGACCGATTATGCACGAATGAAATTTAGTTTGAATGCAACAAAACTAAATACCTTACAGGCTTCATTATACAGCAGTGTAGATGTAATTCCTGCTTATAGTACTCCTTGGCGTGTGATAATGGCAGCAGAAAATGACATTGATTTGATTAAAAACAACACAATCATTTTGAATCTTAATCCTGAAAATCAAATTAAGGATGCTTCCTGGATTAAACCGGGGAAAGTTATTCGTGTGGCTAAATTGACGCAGGAAGATGCCAAAAAATGTGTTGATTTTGCTGCTGAACATGGTTTACAATATATTCACTTGGATGCGGGTTGGTATGGGCCTGAAATGAAAATGAGTTCCAATGCGACTAGGGTTTCAGAAACCAAAGATTTTAATATGCCTGAATTGACAGCTTACGCCGATTCAAAAGGAATTGGACTTTGGGTGTATGTCAATCAGCGTGCGCTGATTCAGCAATTGGATACGATTTTGCCATTATATAAAAAATGGGGATTGAAAGGAATTAAATTTGGATTTGTCCAAGTAGGCAATCAGCGTTGGTCAACTTGGATGCATGAAGCGGTAAAAAAATGTGCAGAATACGGTTTAATGGTGGATATTCATGATGAATACCGTCCAACAGGCTTCAGTCGTACCTACCCTAATTTAATGACGCAGGAAGGAATTCGTGGAAACGAAGAAATGCCCGATGCAGATCATAATACTATTTTACCTTTTACACGTTTCTTAGCAGGACCGGCTGATTATACGATTGCATATTATAATCAGCGAATAAAAAATACACATGCCCACCAATTGGCATTAGCAGCGGTGTATTATAGTCCGATTCAATTTATGTATTGGTACGATCAGCCTTCTGCATATCAAGGAGAACCGGAGATTGAGTTTTTTGATCGAGTAAAAGCGGTTTGGGATGAAACTAAAGTGCTTAATGGAGAAATAGGAAAAAACATTAGTGTAGCCAGAAGAAGTGGAAAAGAATGGTTTGTAGGCGCAATTACGAATACTGAGGCTCGTAAAATAGCGATTCCAACAGATTTTCTTGTAAAAGGGAAAAAATATGTAGTGAAATCATTTCAGGACGATGATACTGTAAAAACACGAACTAAAGTGGCTGTTTCTGAATTTAAAATTAAAGGAGGAGAAGTATTGAATTTTGATGTAAAAGCTTCAGGGGGTGTAGCTTTAATTATTTCTGAAGTTTCTAAAAAGTAAATTTTCAAAAATGAAAATTCTAAATTATTTAAATTTTGCTTTGTGTTTCATTTGTCTAAACAGCTATGCGCAGGTTTGGCAATGGAGTACTCCGGTAAAAGGAATGATTTCTGATGAAACCAAGGATCACCCGCAGGCTTATTTATGGATTCCTGAGAATTGCAAACAGGTCAATGGAATTGTTTTTGGTCAACATAATATGATCGAAGAAGGAATCTTGGAGCATGCGTATTTCAGAAAAGTAATGGCCAAATTAGGTTTTGCTGAAGTATGGGTAACGCCAGTAGTGAGCTGGATGTATGATACAACTAAAGGAGAGGATAAAATAATCTCCGATATGTTCAAAGATTTAGCTGAGGTTTCAGGTTATCAGGAAGTAACAAATGCACCTATTGTTCCCATTGGACATTCTGCAATGGCTAGTTTTCCTTGGAATTTTGCTGCTTTCAATCCCAACCGTACATTAGCCTTAGTTTCAATTCATGGCGATGCACCTCAAACGAATCTAACCGGCAATGGCAAATCGAATCCCGATTGGGGAAATCACAACATTGACGGAATTCCATCCTTATTCATTATGGGAGAATACGAATGGTGGGAGAAAAGGATACAACCGGCTTATACTTACATAGCAAAACATCCTCAAAGTGTGATTACCTTATTTGCCGATGCCGGTCATGGTCATTTTGATTATTCAGATGCTATGGTGAAATATGTGGCCAATTATATTCGCGAAGCGGCTAAAAGGAGAATCCCAGTTAAAACAGCATTAAATGAAAAACCACAGCTTAAAGCTGTTAAACCCGCATCAGGCTGGTTAATGGATAAGTGGCGACAGGATTCTATTCCGTTGGCAAAAGCTACTACATTCAAAGATTTTGAAGGAGACCGAAGAACTGCTTCCTGGGTATTTGATAAAAATATGGCAAAAAATACGGAACATTTTTATGCCCAATCCAGAGGAAAGAAAAAGCAATACATTGGTTTAAAACAAGACAGAGAAATAGTTCGGCCAGATAAGAGTCATGCCAACTATACTTTAAATTTTCAACCTTTACAGGATGGTATATCTTTTACCTTAAAAGCTTTTTTTGCGGATAGCTTAAGGTTAAAACCGGTTTTTGATTTTGCCAAAACACCACTTTTAATTGACCGTATTTGTGGCCCCGTAAAGAAAGTTAATGATACTACTTTCCAAATCAGATTTGATAAACTGGGTTTTAATAATAGCAAACGAAGTAGTGATATTTGGCTTTTGGCACACAATGAAGGGGATGCCGTTTATAAAAGTGCCGTACAGCAATTGCATTTGCGCTTTCCAATTAAAAACCAAGATGGTACACCACAACAGATTGATTTTGCACCGATAAATGATGTTACAAGTGGAATAAAAAAAATAGAATTAAATGGAAAATCAAGTGCGGGGACAAAAGTATCTTTTTATGTAAAAGAAGGCCCCGCCTATATTGATGATAATGTACTGCATTTTACTAAAATTCCACCTCGAACTCATTTCCCAATCAAAGTAACGGTAGTAGCCTGGCAATATGGAATTGCCAGTCAATTACAATCGTCTGAACCTATTGAGCAAAGTTTTTGGATTAAGAGATAGTTAGCTCCAGCATATAAAAAAAGAGAAGCAGTTAAGCAGTAAAGTTTAGCTGCTTTTTTTATGATGGTGTGGGGTGAATGGATAAATGGCTGTATTTGCGGGATTTTATAGGGTATAAGAACTATAATTTATACTGATTGCATCATAATTTATCTATTACAATTATTTTTCTGGCTAACATTGGATATTCTTAGCAGAGATGTTTTTTGCTGATGAAAATAGAGTAAATATATTGTGAAAGAACTTTTGTGAAGAAGAGTTTTTTACATAAAAGAGAATGGATTTTAATATAAAAAGAGAATTGAATGATTAAGTACTTAATCTTAGTAGCTGGAATGTCGCTTAGTGTGTTTGGACAATCGCATTATCCGGGACAGCATCAGGGGAAATTGAAATTAGATGATACTAAAAACGTAAAAGTTTTAGGATTTGATCTTCATGATGTCAAGTTATTGGACAGCCCGTTTAAGGATAATATGGTGCGTGAAAGTAAGTGGATCATGGATATCGATGCTAATGGATTGTTGCATAGTTTTAGAACTAATGCAGGGGCATTTAGTAGTCAGGAAGGGGGGTATTTTACGGTGAATAAATTGGGAGGCTGGGAATCCCTTGACTGTGATTTAAGAGGTCATAGTACGGGACATATTCTTTCTGGTTTGGCTTTACTGTATGCTGCTACGGGAGAGAAGATGTACAAAATCAAAGCAGACAGCGTGGTTACAGGCTTAGTTGAGGTGCAAAAAATATTGAATCAAAAAGGCTATCTGAGTGCATTTCCACAAAATTTAATAGACCGAGCCATTGCAGGAAAAAGTGTTTGGGCACCTTGGTATACCCAGCACAAACTTTTTTCAGGTTTAATAGATCAATATTTGTATTGTGATAGTAAGCCGGCATTAGAAATTGTGAAGGGAATGGGCGATTGGGCTTATGAAAAGTTGAAAACTCTAAGCGATGAAGAACGAAAAAGAATGCTTAAGAATGAATTTGGGGGTATGAATGATTCTTTTTATGCCTTATATGAAATTACTGGGGAAAGCAAGTATAAGTTTCTTGCCGAATTTTTTTATCACGATGAGGCACTAAATCCATTAATCGATAAAGTGGATAATCTGAATAAAAAACATGCCAATACGTATATACCTAAGTTAATAGGTCTTTCTCGTGATTATGAATTAGAAGGAGGGACAAAAAATCTTGAAATACCTGAGTTTTTCTGGAATACTGTTGTCGATCATCACACCTTTGTTACGGGGAGTAATAGTGATAAGGAGAAATTTTTTGAACCGGATCATCTTTCAGAGCATTTGAGTGGTTATACCGGAGAGTCCTGTAATGTGTATAATATGCTAAAACTGACCCGTCATTTGTATGGCTATAATCCGCAAATAAAATATGTGGATTATTATGAAAAAGCACTTTACAATCACATTTTGGGGCAGCAGGATCCAAAAACAGGGATGGTAGCTTATTTTCTACCGATGAAGCCCGGTGCACATAAGGTTTACAGTACGCCTGAAAATTCATTTTGGTGTTGTGTGGGAAGTGGTTTTGAAAATCAGGCAAAATATGGGGAGTTTATTTATTACCATGATAAAGGGCTTTATGTAAATCTTTTTATTCCGTCCGAATTGAATTGGAAAGAAAAAGGAATCACCGTAAAACAGGAAACCAATTTTCCAAATGTAGGAAGTACCAAACTTACTCTGAGTACCCCGAATCCGGTGAATATCCCAATTAGTATTCGATATCCGTCATGGGCAATTAGTGCCGAAGTGAAATTAAACGGAAAAAAACAGATGGTTAAAACCAAACCAGGAACTTATATTGTGTTAGAGCGTAAATGGATGGACGGAGATACAATTGAAGTTTCGTTTGGGATGCAGATAAAAGTAGTGCCAACAGTTGATAATACTAATATAGCGGCAATAACTTACGGACCTGTAGTATTGGCAGGAAAAATGGGAACAGAGGCTATGGCTGAACCCGCACCTTATAGCAATCCAAAGTTGTATAATGATTATTACACTTACGATTATAAGGTTCCCAATAGTCTTTCGAATAAGCTGCCGTTTTCGGCAAAAAAACTTGAAAATAATATTTTGAAGGATAAAGAGATGGGCCTTGAATTTAAAATAAAAGGAACAGAGAATACTTTGAGTCCAATTTATAATATACATGGAGAAAGGTATATCATCTATTGGAATTTGAACAAATAATAAAGATTTAGCGGTATATATTATGAATTTAAAAAAACAAATTGTAGGCTCCCTTTTTGCAACTTTAATGCTGGTGGGTTGTGGAAGTACTATTACAAATAACAAATCAGATAAAGGATTTGACGTTGATCAACAATTAATTTATTGTGTAAAACAATCTTCAGATGCATTAAAATTAATACCCAACGATGATTCTTCTATTCCCAGGAATGTTGCTCCTAATAGTAAGCAATGGAAATTTGTAGATTATACAGATTGGACCAGTGGTTTCTGGTCGGGGGAACTATGGTATTTATACGAAGCTACAGCAGATCAAAAATGGTCAGCAATAGCGGATAAATTTACAGCTTACTTGAAACCACTTTCCGTTACTCCGGCATTAGATCACGATTTAGGTTTTCAAGTTTTTACTAGTTATGGTAACGGTTATCGCTTGACTAACAATCCAGAATATAAAAAGGTGATTTTAAAAACAGCCGATACATTGGCAACACTTTTTAATCCCAAAGTAGGAACCATTTTGTCCTGGCCAAGAGAAGTGCCTAATATGGAATGGCCACAGCATAATACGATTATGGACAACATGATTAATTTGGAATTGTTGTTTTGGGCTTCTAAAAATGGAGGAAGTAAAAAGTTATACGATATGGCTGTTAGTCATGCTACAGTTACGATGAACAATCATTTCCGACCAGACTATACTTCATACCATGCAGTAGTGTATGATAAGGAGACAGGTAAAAAAATAAAAGCAGTTACCCATCAAGGATATAGCGACAGTAGTATGTGGGCACGTGGACAGTCCTGGGCAATTTATGGTTATACTATGGTGTATCGTGAAACTAAAGATCCTAAATTTTTAGATTTTGCACACAAAGTGACCCGGGTATATTTAGACCGTTTGCCAAAAGATTTGATTCCTTATTGGGATTTTGATGATCCAATAATTCCTAAGGCTCCTCGTGATGCCTCGGCAGCTGCGGTAGTAGCTTCAGCACTCTTAGAATTATCAACTTATACGCAGGATGCTGTTTTAGCTAAAGAATATTTTGATAAAGCAGAAGCGATGTTGAAAGAACTGTCAGAGCATTATCAAAGTAGAGATAAAAATACTGCATTATTGTTACATTCTACAGGACATAAACCGGCTGGTTCCGAAATCGATTATTCGATTATTTACGCCGATTATTATTATGTCGAAGCCTTATTGAGATACAAGAAAATGAAAGCAGGTAATGCACCATTATTGACATATAGCTTTGACTAAAAAAAATGAATTATATAACCAATCCAAAAAAAAATAAAATTTTAAAATGAACAATAAAAAAATAATATACTGGTCTATAGTTGTTGCCTTAGCCGGTTTTCTATTTGGTTTTGATACCGTAGTAATTTCAGGAGCCGATAAACAATTACAGCAATTATGGAATTCATCTGATTTATATCATGGTTTGGTGGTGATGTCATCAGCACTTTGGGGAACAGTAATAGGTGCTATTTTTGGTGCCATACCTACAAATGCTTTAGGTAGAAAGAAAACTTTAATTTTGATAGGAATTTTATTTTTTCTTTCCGCAGTAGGTACCGCACTCGCTAATGACTCCATCATTTTTTCATTTTTTAGATTCTTAGGGGGATTAGGAATTGGAGCTTCCACCATTGTAGCACCAACCTATGTTTCCGAAATTGCTCCGGCTAAAGACAGAGGTAAATTAGTGGCTCTATATCAATTTAATATTGTATTTGGAATTTTGATCGCTTTTTTGTCTAATTACTTATTACAGGATATAGGAGAGAATTCCTGGCGATGGATGTTAGGAGTACAATCGGCTCCGGCTTTAATTTATACCTTATTAGTTTTTGGAATACCTGAAAGTCCACGTTGGATTTATGAATATAAAAAAGACAAAGAAAAAGCGGTTGAGATATTACGTTTGGTGAATACAGAGGAAGAAGTAGCTGAGGAAATTAAAGCCATGGAAAATGAAAAAGGACTAGAAGTAGCTGATGAGTCTATTTTTATGAAAAAATACAGAAAGCCATTAATGCTAGCTTTCTTTATAGCCTTATTTAATCAATTTTCAGGTATTAATGCTTTCCTGTATTATGCGCCACGTATATTTGAATTGGCAGGTTTGGAAAAATCAGCTTCGTTTTTCAGCAGTATTGGGATTGGTATTGTTAATTTGATTTTTACCTTAATCGGAATTTCATTAATTGACAAATACGGACGTAAAACATTAATGTATTTAGGTTCTGTAGGCTATATTATTTCCTTAGGATTAGTAACCTTAGCTTTTTATTTTGAATGGAAAGGTATGGCTGTCCCGGTGTTTTTCTTTTTATTTATCGCTTCTCATGCAGTAGGGCAAGGTTCGGTTATTTGGGTATTTATTTCTGAATTATTCCCAAATAAATTAAGAGCAACCGGTACTTCTTTTGGTACCTCTGTCCACTGGGTTTTGGCAGCGCTAATTCCTTCTTTTATACCATTTTTGTTTAAAGAAATTGGATCAACAACGGTGTTTGCCATTTTTTGTTTGATGATGGTTTGGCAATTACTTTGGGTATTCTTTAAAATGCCGGAAACTAAAGGAAAAACTTTAGAAGAATTACAGGAAACAGTATTTAAACTTAAGTAATTATTCAATACTCTAAAGTATTGCTATAAATTAATTATTGAGTTTGTTTTTATTAATTTTTTCATAGCATATTTTTTATTTAGCAATACTTAAATTATGTTTTTTGATTATTAATCAAGAATCTGCAGGTATACCGTTGTTGATGATTTGTCAGTAGATTACAGACTTGTGGTGTTGTTAAACAGAAAATGAAATTTTTTTGAATTTATTTTTGTGTAATAAATTAATGTAGTTTTTAAATTAAAGACTACTAAATAAAATTCTATTAATTAACAAATTAAACCACCATGAAAAAAATTTTTTACTTTGCAAGTCTCTTACTTGTAGGTTTTGTCAGTTGCACTAAAGAAGAAGCAGTGGGAAAATCAGAATCAATAGCTCAAATAGATGAAGTAAAACCAAGTAATCCTTCAACTCTTAAAACGTCAAATACCTTTGTCCATCCTGGAACAGTTTTGACTCAAAGTCAAATGCAGTATGCGTATAATCAAGCAATTGCAGGTGTTGAGCCTTATGCTACTACATTTACCAATTTTCAAACACAATACAGTTCATTTTTATCGACAACTTATACTTCACACGCACATACCCAAGTTGGAAGAAATTTATATAAGAGTGATTATGAAAATGATGCTATGGCAGTTTTTGTTAATGGGATAATGTGGAATATGACAGGTTCAAGTAGATATGCTGATAAGGCTATTGAGTTGCTTGATTCATGGAGTTCAACTCTTACTTCTATTCAATATCCTGATAATGATTGGCAATTATGTGTGGGTTATGGGATGCATTTTATGGTATATGGAGCTGATATGATTTACAATTATACTGGTTTTACCAGTGCTAAAAAACAATCAGCAATTAGCATGTTTAATATTATGTATAATTGTATGACCAACTATGCTGCACAATATAGTTTGCTCGTTCCATTTGTGAGAGATGGTTGGCCTTCTTGGGGGGCGAGTCAAGGTAAATTCCTTTTGGCTTTAGGAGTATTTTCGCAAAATTTAACAATGTATAATCTGGGTGAGAATTATTTTAAAAGAACAGCTGTTGAAGGTGCAGATGTAGGTACTATTCCAACTGCTTTTTTAAACTCAGGTCAGCCACTTGAAGCTGCTAGAGATCAATTTTATGTTCAATTAGGTTTAGCTAGTTTTCTTGAAGCAGCACAAATATCTTATAATCAAGGTAGTTCAAGTTTGTATGATTCTAGAAGTGGTGTTATTGGTAAAGCTATTGAATATACAGCAAAATATAATCTGGGTAACTCGGTTACATGGACTTCGTGGACTCCTGCAACTTCTATTTGGGGAGTTACTTATCCTATAAATTCAATTTCTTCAAATAATCGCGGATTATTTAGACCTATTTGGTATTTGGCATATAATTATTATCACAACTATCGCGGTATGAATATGCCTTACACAGCCCAGGTTATAAACAATAACACTGTGGAGGGAACAACCACTACGATTACTGATCAAGTAGGTTGGGGTAGTTTATTCTTTAATAATTCATCTCAAACTATAGTTGCTCCATCATATACTTGGTCAGGAGTTTATTAAACTAAAAAAATAATTATTGATTTATTACACAAAAATAGATTTAAGCAAAAATAATTGAAATTTTACTTCTAGTAATGTTTTAAACTAAAGTAAAAACTTTAGAACAATTGTATGAAATTATAACAACAACAAAACATAAAAACTAATAACTAATATATAATAAAGAATGACAAATTTATTTAGCCTTGAAGGTAAAACAGCTATGGTTACCGGAGGGATACACGGATTAGGGATGGCAATGGCTGAAGGATTGGCCAAAGCCGGTGCTGAATTAATTATTACGAATAATGTTCAGGAGCCTTTGGATGTGGCGATTGAGCAATATACGAAAGCAGGATTCAAAGCAACAGGTTATGTGTTTGATGTTACCGATGAGGTAGACGCTGAAAAGAAAGTAGCAGAAATTGAAGCCAATCATGGTAAAATTGATATTTTAGTGAATAATGCAGGAATTATCATGCGTGTCTTGGCCATTGATATGAAAGTAGAAGACTTCCGTAAAGTAATCGATGTTGATTTAGTAGGGCCTTTTATCATGTCAAAATTGGTAGCCAAAGGAATGATTGCACGCAAATCGGGTAAGATTATTAATATTTGTTCGATGATGAGTGAATTAGGACGTGATAATGTTAGTGCTTATGCTTCTGCCAAAGGAGGATTGAAAATGTTAACCAGAAACTTAGCGACGGAATGGGCTAAATATAATGTTCAGGTTAATGCAATTGGACCGGGTTATTTTGCCACTTCACAAACTGCTCCAATTCGTGTGGACGGACATCCGTTTAACGAATTTATCATTGGAAGAACACCTGCAGGTCGTTGGGGGGATCCTGAAGATTTAGCCGGAACAGCAGTTTTCCTTGCTTCAGACGCCAGTAATTTTGTTAACGGTCAGGTGATTTATGTGGATGGTGGTATTTTAGCTACTATCGGGAAACCTTCTAATGAATAAAAATGGAAATTAATACAGAGAAAATAAATACTAAAGAGCATATTTTTAGTCAGATTGAAGCCGAATTACAAAAGCAAAATTTTACGGTCGTCAATAAAGACGCAACTCGTCCTTGGGGTGGATTTTTTGTAATTGATGAGGAACAGGCAGCAGTTTTTGCAGCTAAATATTTTCCTCATCTTGATATGGATACTATTAAAATTACAAATAAGCTAAGTCCTAAAATTTTGGTAGTGGCTCCTAACAAACGTCTGTCTTGGCAATATCATTTCCGTAGAGCTGAAATCTGGAAAATTGTTGCCGGAATTTTGGGTGTAAAGACAAGCCCAACAGATGAAGAAGGAGAAATACAAAGTCTTACGCCTGGTGATTTCATCCAAATGGATAAGGGAGAGCGTCACAGGTTAATTGGCTTGGAGTCATGGGGTGTGGTTGCTGAAATATGGCAACATACTGATCCTGAAAATCCATCTGATGAGGAAGATATCGTTCGTTTACAAGATGATTTTGGTAGGTAGATTAGCAAAATAGTTTTTTAGATAATTTTTTTGTAGCCCAAATTATATCAGAAAAGGATATGATTTGGGCTTTCTTTTTTATATGAAGTATAGTGGTTATATGGTTTAAATCTATTTACTCATTTTAGATTTTTTTTCTGCTTCCCATTTAATATAAAAATTATGGAAAAGTCATAAAAAGAAGCACAGTAATTTTTTGGTTTTCTATTACCTTTGATGGAAAAACCGGTCAAATTTACTGCCGGTTTCCATTGAAAATTGACCTGTCGTTCCGGTGCAAACTGACCACCCAATTCCGGTTGAAATTGACCACCTAATTTTTGGGGCAAATTAATTATAGAAACCTACTTTCTTTTTTATTTTGTAAAAACCATACATTCGTTTAAAAAAAGTGGATTATGGTAAACAAAATAATAGATATGATTAAATTAGAAAAGTAATTAAATTCTATTGTGAAGGTAAGAGTAAGTTATTTATAAGTAGCAACTTATCACGGATCAATCTCAAAACCTGGGGGCAAATATTTAAAAAAAAAGAAGAACTTTGTCTTTATAAGAATTATTGATGACTTCTATAGAACTTTTAAAATTTATGCTGCCTGATTTTTTAGTAGAAT
>NZ_JBBYHU010000047.1:0-20518 GCF_038289905.1 Flavobacterium flavipallidum
TAAATATAAGAAATTTCATTCATTTAAGCAATATAAACACATAAAATTATGGATCGAATTATTGATTTATATGACTTATATAACAAAAAAAGTCGGAAGAATAATCTTCCGACCATGACTACTCCATTGGGAAGCATTTTTTATTTGGGGTAAAAAGTAAGACTGTGTTTTGGTAAAGATATAGCAAAAGTAGATTTTTCAATTAATTGAATTGATTATTAGTTGTTTCTGCAAAATCAATCCATGCATTCGCATAAAAAATCCATATTAGATTTTTGTTTCCATTCTAAATTTGTTTAGATAGTCTTGCTATTGGCTATTATAAACCAAACCAACTCAAAATTATGAATGCATTACAAACCGCAGATTACATTGTGTTTCTTATTTATTTTGTTATTGTCACTTCTTACGGGATGTATATTTACCGAAGTAAGAAGAATGCAGTTACAAGTTCAAATGATTATTTTTTAGCCGAGGGTTCGCTCACCTGGTGGGCTATTGGTGCTTCACTAATTGCTTCTAATATTTCGGCGGAGCATTTTATTGGGATGAGTGGTTCAGGTTTTGCACTTGGATTAGCAATTTCTTCTTACGAATGGATGTCGGCTGCGACATTGATTATAGTGGCGATGTTTATTCTTCCGGTATATCTTAAGAATAAGATTTTTACCATGCCACAATTTTTGGCAAAAAGATATAATGATACCGTAAGTGCTATTATGGCTGTCATTTGGTTATTGATTTATGTTTTTGTAAATCTTACTTCGATTATTTATTTAGGAGCTTTAGCTATTTCATCGATAGCGCCAGTTAGTTTTGAATTTTGTGTTATCGGATTAAGTTTGTTCTCCGTTATCGTTACTTTAGGAGGAATGAAAGTAATTGGGTATACTGATATGTTTCAGGTAATTGTACTGATTTTGGGTGGTTTAGTAACTACTTATTTAGCATTAACCTTACTTTCAGAACAATTCGGATTTGGAAAAGATATTTTTAAAGGTTTGTCAATTATTGCTGATAAAGCACCGGGACATTTGCAAATGATATTTGATAAATCTAATCCTCATTATACCGAATTGCCGGGTATGTCGGTGATTATAGGAGGGATGTTAATTAATAACCTGGCTTATTGGGGTTGTAATCAGTATATTGTACAAAGAGCTTTAGGTGCCGATTTAAAAACCGCTCGCAAAGGGATTTTGTTTGCAGCATTCTTGAAATTATTAGTTCCGGTTATTGCAGTGTTGCCAGGAATTGCGATGTATGTAATGCATCAAAACGGAATGTTCCAACAGGAAATGCTGGATGCTACAGGAGTTTTAAAACCAGATCGTGCTTATCCAACCCTGATGAATTTATTGCCTGCAGGTTTAAAAGGAATTGCTTTGGCTGCTTTAACTGCTGCAATTGTGGCTTCTTTAGCTGGAAAAGCCAATAGTATTTCGACCATTTTTTCTCTGGATATTTACCGAAAATATTTTGATAAAACGGCTTCTGAAAAAAAATTAGTGCGTGTAGGCAGAGTAGCTGTAGTTGTAGCAATGGTGATTGGTGCAATTGTTGCTCCTTCGCTGAAATCCTTAGATCAAGCTTATCAATTCATTCAGGAATACGTAGGTTTCTTTTCACCGGGAGTATTAGCGATTTTTATGTTGGGAATGTTTTGGAAAAAAACAACTGCTAATGCCGGACTTGCAGGTGCTTTGTTGACAGTGCCAATTGCAACTGTTTTAAAGTTTTTACCTATGTGGACTAACGGAGCATTCCCGGATTTTCCTTTCTTAGACCGAATGAGTATTACTTTTGTTATGATTGTAGTGATAATGATATTTGTTAGTTTGCTAAAACCAGAACCGGTTTTATTGCATGAAAAACATAAGATAGAAGTAGATACTGCAATGTTTAAAGTATCTTCAGAGTTTATAATTGGGTCGTTTATTATCTGTAGCGTATTAGTGGCATTATATACCGTTTTTTGGTAAATAAAATTAAAATATTGGTTAGTTTTTAGATTGAAAAAGGATTTCGCATTAAGTAGTGAAATCCTTTTTTTTTAATAAAATATGGGACTAAATTTTATTGGTTTGAAAACCGAAAAAATAGAAATTGTATTATCTTTAAACAGGAATATTTGTCACATATAGAATAATTTTTTAAACGATTTAAAATTATGATTTCGATTACAGCTATTATAAAAAGCAAAAAAGAAAGTACCGATGAGGTTAAAGAAATGGTTCATCACCTTGTTAATAGTACCAGAAATGAAGCAGCCTGTATTCGATATGATTTACATTATACCGATAATATTTTCATTATTTGGGAAGAATGGACAGATCAGGCAGGTCTTGATATACATAATAAACAAACGTATTTGTTGGATTTCATAGCTAAAACCGAAAACTTATTGGCTACACCTATTCAGGTTTATAAAACTACTCAGGTTTTGTAAAGTAATTATTAAGAATCTATTAAACGAGCTTATTTATTAGAATTATTTTATCTTTATGAACTTTACATTATATTTTTCAGATAATGAGTAATAAAGTTTTTCCTATTCCGCTCAACGAATCCGAACGTTTATCAGCATTAAAACGTTATAATATTCTATATACACTACCAGATAATGCTTTTAACGATACAACAAAATTAGTGTCCTATATTTGTGGTGTACCAATGGCTCATATTTCGTTCATAGATGAAAGCAGGCAATGGTTTAAATCTGAAATTGGAATTGGTGTTTCTGAAGTACCACGTGAAATTTCCTTTTGCCAGTATACCATAATGGAATCGGAATTGGTTGAGATTAGTGATACTCATTTGAATGAACGCTTAAAAGATGATCCCAATGTTACGGGAGGTTTTAAAATTCGATTTTATGCTGGAATTCCGCTTACAACACCTGATGGTTATAATATTGGGACCATTTGCGCTTTAGATCATGTTACTAAGGAGCTAAATGAAAATCAGCGTAATGCCTTGTCTATTTTAGCGAAACATGTAATAAATCAATTAGAGTTACAAACTAAAAATATTGAATTAGACGCTCAGAAAAAAATTGCTGAACGGGCAGTATTGGCTAAAGATAGTTTTTTGGCTAATATGAGTCATGAAATCAGAACGCCATTAAATGCAATCATTGGTTTTACGGATCTTTTGGCACAAACAAATCTGGATAAACTACAGCAGGAATATATTGATAATGTTCAGGTAGCAGGAGAAAATTTACTGTTGATAGTGAATGATATTTTGGATTTGTCTAAAATTGAATCTGGAAATCTAGCCATTGATGCCGAACCCTTTCATTTGCGAAAGACGTTGAAGCATGTTTATGATTTATTGAAAGTAAAGGTACCTAAGGATGTTGAATTTAATCTTTTTTTAGATGCTGATATGCCTGAAATGGTTATTGGTGATCAGGGAAGATTGAATCAGATTTTAGTTAATCTTATCGCAAATGCTTTAAAATTTACCGAAGAAGGTGAGGTGACCGTCTCTGTGAAAAAAGTAGATGAAACAGCCGATAATTATACCCTTCGATTTTCTGTAAAAGATACCGGTATTGGGATTCCTGAAGACAAACTTAAAAGCATTTTCGAACGATTTACACAGGCCGAAGACAGTACTACCAGAAGGTTTGGTGGTACTGGTCTTGGACTAAGTATTGTAAAATCGCTGATTAAATTGCACAATACGGAAATTTATGTTAAAAGTAAAGAAGGAAGAGGTTCTGAGTTTTTCTTTTCACTGAACTTTAAAAAAGTAGATAATTATGAAACAGCTGTTACTACTTTTTCAGGAAATGATTTGGGAAAACTTAAGATATTACTTTGTGAAGACAATGTTTTAAACCAAAAACTAGCCAGAAGTGTTATTCAGAGTTTTGGTTTTGAATTAGATGTAGCCGATAATGGAGAAGAAGGTATCGATTTTTTATCTAAAAATAAATACGATTTGGTATTAATGGATCTTCAAATGCCATTGAAGGATGGTTATCAAACAACCGAATACATTAGAAACGAAATGAACTCAAACATTCCTATTATTGCTATGACAGCACATTCGCTAGCCGGTGAACAGGAGCGTTGTTATAATACAGGAATGAATGCATATGTGCCAAAACCATTTAAACAGGAAGTTCTTTTAAATACCATAAAATCGGTTTTAAGTAAAGAAGAAAACTTAAAACAGAATACAAAAATTGACTTTTCTCTTTTAGACGAAATGGGCTGCGGTAACCCAGATTTTAGAAATGAGATGATTGAACTTTTTATAGAAAAAGTGCCACTTCAAACAATTCAAATGTTAGAAGCATTTCATAAAGATGATAAAGAAGAAGTAAAAAAACAGGCGCATAATATGAAATCCAGTATTGATCTTTTTATGATGGAAGATTTGAGCAATAGCCTGTCAGTTATAGAGATTGAAGCTAAATCTGGGCAATTCACATCAGAAACAATTTCGAAAATTAATCGATTTGACTTAGAAATTGCAGAAATGGTTAAAATTCTAAAAGCATTATGATAAACGACAAATATGCCCTAGCTTTACATTAAATTATATAGATTGCCCCAAAAATACAACTCTATGAGAATAATCTTATCTGAAGATAATGACATCCTACGTAAATCATTATCTTTTTTCTTAGAATCGAAAGGATTTACTGTCGACCAGTTTGCTGACGGTAAAGATGCACTTGAAGCTATTGAAAAAAATAGCTATGACTTGATTTTGACTGATATCAATATGCCGGGAATCAGTGGAATGGAAATTACGCAACACGTAAGACAAAATTTAGGTTCTGATATTCCTATCATTGTATTTACGTCTTCGGGTGTTGAACAAACTGAGTTGGATTCTTTTGATTTAGGAGCCAATGAATTCATGGCCAAACCTGTAAGCCCTGCCGTACTTTTAGTTAGGATTAATAAGTTGCTAAGTACAAGAGTTTAAAGTTATTTACATCTTACTAGATGCTCTTTTTTAGGAGAAGAAAGTAATATTTCTAAAATTTCAATATGATAAATCTTTGGGAATTTTATAAAAGTGAGCAATGGGTGGAGCCTTTTCTAATCGATGCAATTGGTTTGTTTGTCGCAGCTTCAGTTATTTTCTATTTACTTATTGTTATAAGCCGAAATAAGAAAATAAAAAAAGAAAAATTAAGGGTAGAATATGATAAACTAATTGAAAAATTAATGTTTTTGATTGTTTTTGAAGATACTCCTTTTTCTGAAATAAAAGAAAATACAGAGTACAATTTGTTTTCAAAAAAGGCATATTTTAGAGAAGTATTAGTAGAGTCGATTACGAATCTGCATAAAAATTATGAGGGAGTTTATGCCCGAAAATTAGAACAGTTTTATAAAGATTCCGGGCTTACTAATGATTCTTATAAAAAACTCAAAAGCCTGAAATGGGAAGTAAAATGTAAAGGAATTACTGAACTTGCTCAATTTAATATTGTTGAAGCTTTTGATAAAATTATTTCGGCTTCAAAAGATCGAAATAAAACCTTGAAACTTACGGCTATTAATGCCTGTATAAAATTGGAAGGAACTCGAAGTATTATTCATCTCACAGAACATCCTTATCCTATTGACAATTGGACGCAGTTGAATATTATTGGCGCTTTTAAGAAACACGATATCGGTGATATTCAAGGAGTCGAATTTCTATTAGAATCACAAAACACTACTGTTGTGGCACTTGGATTAAAACTTATAAAGGAATTGAAGCTTACGCAAAAAGTTCCTTTTGTGACTCAATTGGTAGCTAAAGCTCCCAATACATTTATTAAAAGTGAGGCGCAAAGTGTATTGCTGACATTAACCGTATAATTTTCAGACGAATGACTTTTTTTGATACCGATTTGACTTGGCTTTTGGATATTTATATGATCCTAATTCTGGCCTATGCAATTTTGATAATGTCTTCTTATTTAATATTGGCTTATCTCTCTACAAAGGAATTGCGAAGTTACCTTAAAAAAAATAGTTTCGTAGATTATGAAGTGCTTCTTACCAGTGAATTTGCTCCAAAACTTTCATTAATTGCACCCGCTTATAACGAAGGTTTTACTATAGAAGAAAATGTAAAATCACTATTGTCACTTAATTATAATAATTATCAGGTTATTGTAGTCAATGACGGAAGTAAAGACAATTCAATGGAAATTCTCATCAAAACGTATGATTTGGTTTTGACAGAACTTGATATTAGTACAAAAGTGGAAACAAAAAAAATTAAAGGAATTTATACTTCCAGAAATGCTGCTTTTAAAAAATTGATAGTTGTTGATAAGGAAAATGGTGGAAAAGCTGATGCGTTGAATGTAGGACTTAATATTGCACAAAATCCTTATGTTGTTTGTATTGATGTTGATTGTATTCTGGATAAGGATTCGCTGTTAAAGTTGGCTAAACCCTTTTTAGAATCTCATGATAAACGTATTATAGCTACTGGCGGTGTTGTGCGAATTGCTAACCAATGTGTGATAAAAAACGGACGCTTAGTTGAGGTAAACGTTCCAGATCGTTTATTACCAAGAATTCAGGTTTTAGAATATTTAAGAGCTTTTTTACTTGGACGAATGGCTTGGGGCCGTCTCGATGGTTTATTGCTTATCAGTGGTGCTTTTGGTGCATTTGACAAAGAAATAGCTTTACTGGCTGGAGGTTATAGTACAAAAACAGTAGGAGAGGATATGGAACTGGTAGTAAGAATGCGCCGTTACATGATTGAAAATAAATTACCCTATTCTGTAAGTTATATACCTGATCCTCTTTGTTGGACTGAGGCACCGGAGGATTTCAAGATTTTCAAAAAACAACGCAGTCGCTGGATGCGAGGAACGATTGAAACACTGAGTTTTCACAAGAAAATGTTTCTGAATCCTAAATATAAATTGTTGGGAATGTTGAGTTTGCCTTATTGGACTTTGTTTGAGTTTTTGGCACCGGCAATTGAGTTTATAGGACTTGTAATTACCATTGTATTTATAGTGTTTGGTATTCTTAACTGGTATTTCTTCTTTTTATTGGTGCTATTTGTGTACACTTTTGCTATTTTCTTTTCGGTTATAGCTTTGTATAGTGAAGAGAAAACCTATCATAAATACCCTAAACAAGCTGATTTTTTCAAACTTTTATTGGCTGCTTTTATAGAACCTTTCTATTTTCATCCACTTGGAGTATATGCAGCTTTAGTAGGATATAAAGAAAAAATTATGGGTACACATGGTTGGGGAGAAATGACCAGAAAAGGTTTTACTAAGAAAGAGTAAAGTGGAAGGGTTTGTTTTATTTAAACAATATTCAAATGAATACTAAAAGTACTCCCAAGTCCCAGTTCACTTTCCACATTAATACTTCCGTTTTGGGCTTCAATAAATTCTTTACTTATTGCTAATCCTAAACCGGTTCCTGATTTATTACTGCCTGGAATTTGAAAATATTTATCGAAAACTTTGTTTTTATAACGGTTGTCAATTCCTTTTCCTGAATCGATAACTTCAAAAACAATTTGATTGTTTCTTTGTTTTAATTTTACTTTTATAGTACTGCTTTCAGAAGAATACGTAATGGCATTGGTTAAAAAATTAATTAAAACCCAACTCGTTTTTTCAGCATCTGCTTTAACATCTGGCAAATTCTCCTCGGCATCCATAATGATTTTAATTTGCTTTTGTTCGGCCTTAATTTTGACTGCTTCGGTGGCATATTGTACAATTTCGTACGGATTACTTTTTTCAATATTCAACTGAATATTTCCCGTTTCAAGCTGTGATAATTTCAACAATTCTCCTGTGATTTTTAACAAGCGCTGGCTATCGTCTTTAATACCTTCTATGAGATGTTTTTGTTCTTCATTGATGCTTCCTGTTGATTTGTTTTCTAGCAATTGTAAACTCATTTTTATGGAAGAAATAGGCGTTTTCAATTCGTGAGAAACGGTAGCGATAAAATTAGTTTTAGCAAAATCTAATTCTTTGAAAACAGTAATATTTCTCAAGATAATGACATCTCCTATGGAGATTAATGTGTCTTCCCCTGTTGGTTTTATGGTAATATTTACGATTTCTTTTTCAAAATAACTTTCCTTGGCATCGGCAAAAATTTTCATTGGTTGTGACTTTGCATTGTTCGAATCAGTATCTATTAATGATTTCATTAAATCATTAGTCAGAGCCAGATTTGTTGCTTGTTTTCCAATAACGACTTCTTGTTTCATTCCAATAATTTTCAAAGCCTGATTATTGATAAATAAAATAACACCCTGATTGTCCAAACCAATAATTGGATCGTGCATATTATTGATTAATGTTTCCAGTCTTTTCTTTTCAAATGACAATTTGTACAGGTTACTATTATGGTATTCCTGTAATTTTTCGGCCATTGTATTGAATGATTTTGCCAAATCGCCAAATTCATTATGGTGCCAAAAATGAACTCTTTCCGCATAGTTTTTATTGGCAATTTCTTTAATACTGGCCGTTAATTCTTTGATGGGATTTGCAATATTATTAGGTAAGTTGACCAGTAAATTAAAAGCGATCAAAAAGCATAATGTACCCACTACGGCTATCCACAAATTTGCTGTTTCGGCAGTTTGTTTAGCAATATCACTTTTAATTTTGATAGCATTCATATTCAGCTTCATAATCTCGAAAATATTTTGTCGGATTTTTGCTTTTAGTTTTTCATTCGTTTTATTTTGTTTTAATAATTCGAAATTTAATTCCAGTTTTTTGGTAATGCGGTCTTCATTTATTTCGGTAATATTTCTTATTTGTTTTTTGAGATTACTATCAAAAACCAGAATGGCTTTGTTTTCATTAAAGCTTATTTCATCTAATGAAAGCAACATATTTCGGGAATATTCTAGTGTGTTATAGTTAGCTTTTAAAATATTTCCGGTGTCTTTTTTTATCGAAAAAATATAAAAAGCACTCACCAATGTAAGTATAAGTATCATTAAAAATAATGATCCAACTCCTAAATTCAATTTGGTTTTAATTCTCATATTCTGTTTTGTTAAATGTAAAAAGTGAAAAGTAAAATATTGATTGTGAATGAAAAAAAAACACATCTCACATTCCACATTTCACAATTCATTATGATAGTATTACAAGATCAACATTTGATGATGAAAGATTATTTAATAAACGTCTAAAAATTGATGTTGACAAAATTACTTTAAATAAATTCAAATGCGGTTTTCCAATGCAAACTGTTGTGATTTGTTTTTGTTGGACAATTTTTAAAATTCCATTGGTAATTTTGGAGTCTTCGATTTTAATTACTTCGGCACCAAGTTCAGTGGCTAATTTGAAATTATTAATCAAATGCCGTTGTTTGTCTAACGCAATTTTATCTGGTGTTTCTCTTGGTGTCTCTACATACAAAACATACCAGTCACTGTTGTAATGACTTGCTAATCGGGCAACTTTCCTAATTACAATTTTGGCAGTTTTATCATTGCTGCTAATGCATGCCAGCAATTTTTCCTGGCGTAGTGCTATATTTTTAGGGACTTCATTTTCAACTTTTCGAACCACCTGACTGGCCACTTCTTTAAGGGCTAATTCTCGTAATTGCAGAATTTGATCGGATTTAAAAAAATGGTTTAAAGCTGTTTGAATTTTATCAGTAGTATATATTTTTCCTTCTTTTAAGCGATTAATTAATTCATCAGAAGTTAAATCAATATTCACAACTTCATCGGCTAACCGAAGTACATTATCCGGAATTCGTTCTTTGACTTCAATATTTGTAATTTGTTTTACATCCTGATTTAAACTTTCAATATGTTGAATATTCACTGCCGAAATTACATTAATTCCGCTTTCTAAAATTTCTAAAACATCCTGCCAGCGTTTCTCATTTTTACTACCTTCCACATTGGTGTGCGCTAGTTCATCAACAATAACTACTTCCGGACGAAGATTTATAATAGCCTGCACATCCATTTCCTCCAGTTGTTTGCCTTTGTAGAAAATGCTTCTTCTGGGAATAATAGGTAGACCTTCTAATAATTCCTGTGTTTCTTTGCGATTATGGGTCTCTATAAAACCAATTTTTATATCAATTCCCTTTTTTAAGAGCATATGTGTTTCCTGTAGCATTCGGAAAGTTTTACCTACACCTGCACTCATCCCAATGTAAATTTTAAACTTTCCTTTGCGTGATTTCTGGATTAAATCCAAAAAGTGCTGTGCATTATTTTGCTGTTCCATTTTTTTGAGAGAAAGAGGTTTTCTGTAAAATGAAAATAGAAGTCAATTTTGATTTTATCACATTTTACAGAAAACATTAATTGATATTAAAAACTAATTGCCAAAGATGTTGTTACAAAAGTATTTGTGTCTGTTGGTATATTATTTTTTGTAAAAATTGCATCCTTACTTGACAGATTTCTAGCTTCAATTCTAAAGATAACTGTATTTGAAATCAGATAATCAAAGTTAGTTGAAAATCCGTAAGTTTTAAATCCGTTTGCAGTTGAAGTGGCAACGATAACTGCATTTTTATCACTATAATATTCGCCTCTGGCCGCCAGCTGAAATTTTGCTGTTGGTTTGTATTGTAAAATTAAAATTGGCGCAAGCCAGGTATTGTATTGCGTACTATTTTTAGCTATTTGCTCAAAACCAATATCAAATCCAGCCGTAATATTTGTTTTTTCGTTTAATTTAAATTGGCCATAGAAATCATTAAAGTAACGCCATTTTTTGTCTAAATCCGGTTGTTCATTACCCATATAAGTACTCCAGTTCAAAACTACTTTATCACTAGGTTTGTATGTGATTTGCGTTCCAAAAGCAGGAGTTTGATTGCCTTCCTCTTTTTGAATTCTTTGCCACCCGTTCAAATACATTCCGGCCAGATACCATTTCCCCGATTCAGAAGTGTAACTTAATTTTACACCAGCCTCATAATAAGGAGAATTTTCGGCAAGAATACTTCGTGTCAAAGTTAGACAGTCTTTACCAATGGCACTTTCAAAACCAATATGAGAAGGCATGATTCCTGCATCAATCCACAGATTATGTTTCTGAGATATTTTTACACCAACATTTGCTTCATAGACATTTTTTAGCAAAGCCTGTTCTGCTGCCATATTATATTCGGGATAGGTACCTGCCATCAGTGCAAAATTTCCTCGGATAGTTGCAGTAGTATAGTTCACTTTTACCAGTCCCAGATTTAGGTTGACTTCGTTGCTTTTATTATAATTGTAAAAAAATCCAGGACGATTATGGTTTTCAGGTTTTGCCAAATCGTAGCTGTAATATATATCAACATAGCCTGAAAATGTAAATGGACTTTTTACGATTTCTTCCTGAGCTTTTACGTTTGAATATCCAAAAGCGATTAAAAAAGTCAGTAGTATTTTTTTCATTTTGTTTTTATTAATTGATCGAAAAAATTGTACCCCATGAAAGAGGGTAAAACTTAGAGTTTTAGTTAGTGTGAACCTTTGTGTTTTTCAGAGAAAGTTCATCCAAAGCCACATTCAATTCCAGCACATTTACCGTTTCAGGTCCCATTATTGCTTTGTTTATTTTTGATTCTACTAAAGCTTTTACTTTAGCTTCTGCTAGATTTCTTTCTTTTGCAATTCTTTTCACCTGAATGAGTGCTGCTTGCTGAGAAATATTTGGATCAAGTCCGCTTCCGGAAGCGGTAACTATATCCGATGGAATTTCAGATTTTTTTAAGTACGGATGTATTAGTAAAAAAGTATCAATTCTTTTCTGAACTAAAGCCAAATATTCTTTGTTTGCAGGCCCTTTATTGCTACCGCCACTAGCTCCCGCATTATAATCAACCGCCGAAGGTCTTCCCCAGAAATAATTGGATTGATTGAACTTTTGTCCAATTTTTTGGTAACCAATAACTTTTCCGTTGACTGATAGAGTTTCGCCTTTTCCTTGATTTGGAGCAAATTGCGCCAGACCGTAAATGCTTAAAGGATAAATAACCGCTAGTAAACAAAGCAGTACTAGTGTTAATTTTAGGATTGAAAATATATTTTTCATTTTTTTTTATTTTAGAATGTTAAATGGGATTTGTTAAAAGAATATTGAAACCACTAAATCAATTAATTTGATTCCGATAAAAGGAATAATTAAACCTCCAAGTCCGTAAATCAAAAGATTTCTTTTTAAAATAGCACTAGCTCCAATTGGTTTATAATCAACTCCTTTTAATGCCAGCGGAATTAATATTGGAATGATAACAGCATTGAATATCACCGCCGATAAAATGGCACTTTCAGGACTGTGTAAATTCATGATATTCAAACTTTGTAAAGCCGGAATTGTAGCGATAAAAAGAGCCGGAACAATGGCAAAATATTTAGCAACATCATTGGCTATTGAGAAAGTGGTAAGTGTACCACGAGTCATTAGTAATTGTTTCCCAATCTCAATAATCTCAATTAATTTGGTTGGGTCATTGTCCAGATCAACCATATTACCAGCTTCTTTAGCAGCCTGAGTTCCACTATTCATTGCAACACCCACATTGGCTTGTGCAAGGGCAGGAGCATCATTAGTACCATCGCCCATCATGGCAACAAGTTTACCATTTTGCTGTTCGTTTATGATGTAATTCATCTTATCTTCAGGTTTAGCTTCAGCAATGAAATCATCGACACCCGCTTTTTTGGCAATAAATTTGGCTGTCAATGGATTATCTCCGGTAACCATTACGGTTTTAACCCCCATTTTTCGTAAACGTTCAAAACGTTCTTTCATTCCAGTTTTGATAATATCCTGTAATTCAATTACTCCTTGCACCTGATTGTTTTTGATTACAACTAAAGGCGTTCCTCCATTGGAAGAAATTGTAATTACTTTTTGATCTATATCTTCCGGAAATGAATTACCTGCTTGTTGTACAATATTTTTAGCAGCATCCTGAGCTCCTTTTCTAATGTTGGTTCCGTCTTTTAAAATCACACCACTTGTTCTGGTCTCGGCTGTAAATTTGATAGTTTGTGAAATGTTTTCTGTTAAATGTGAAATGTTTTTCTGTATTTTACCATTTACAGCTACCATCATACCTAGTTCCAGAATACTTTTTCCCTCGGGAGTATCATCGGCAAGTGAGCTTAAAACTGCCGATTGGATAAAATCTTCCTGAGAAATTCCTTTTGTAGGGTAAAAACTAGTTGCTTTTCGGTTACCAATAGTTATTGTTCCGGTTTTGTCAAGTAACAATACATCAATATCTCCGGCGGTTTCTACTGCTTTTCCTGATTTTGTAATCACATTAGCTCGCAAAGCTCTGTCCATACCTGCAATCCCAATCGCTGATAGTAATCCTCCGATAGTTGTAGGAATTAAACAAACGAAAAGCGCAATAAAAGCGGCTATTGTTATGGGAGCATTGGCAAAGTCGGCAAAAGGTTTTAGAGTAACGCAAACAATTACGAATATCAGTGTAAATGCTGCCAATAGAATGGTTAAGGCAATTTCGTTAGGTGTTTTTTGACGAGAAGCACCTTCGACCAAAGCAATCATTTTGTCAAGAAAACTTTCTCCTGGTTCAGATGTTACCTGTACTTTAATTTTATCTGATAAAACTTTAGTTCCACCAGTAACCGATGATTTATCTCCGCCAGCTTCACGGATAACCGGTGCACTTTCACCCGTAATAGCGCTTTCGTCGATAGTAGCTAAACCTTCAATGATTTCGCCATCAGTGGCAATTACATCACCGGCTTCACAAATAAAAATAGTTCCTTTGGTTAATTGTGATGAAGATACAATTTGGCCATTTTCAAGTTTTGCAGGAGTTTCTTCACGGGTTTTTCTTAAACTATCAGCTTGTGCTTTTCCTCTGGCTTCGGCAATGGCCTCGGCAAAATTGGCAAACAAAAGCGTCGCTAATAAAATGAAGAACACAATGAAATTATATGTAAAGCTACCTTGATTTTCTGTACCCAATGCTATAGCGACACACACAATGAACATAATTGCAGTTCCGATTTCGACGGTAAACATTACCGGATTTTTGAACATTATTTTGGGATTAAGCTTTACAAAAGATTGCACAAATGCTTCTTTTACTTGCTTACTTTCAAATAATGAATTGGTTTTATTTTGAGTCATTTTGATAGGAGTAAAATGTTATAAGTAAAATGTTAAATGTCTTAGGTTTCAATATATTTGGTATTTATTTAAAATCATTTAAAGTATGAAACCACATAAAAAATTGAATTGTTGGATTAAAAGTTTTGATTTTGTTAAAGAAATTTATTCAGTGACAAATCAATTTCCTTCCGATGAAAAATTTGGGTTGACTTCTCAAATTAGAAGAGCTTCTGTTTCAGTTCCAGTAAATATTGCCGAGGGTGCCGCTAGAAAAACTACAAAAGAATTTATCCATTTTTTACATATTTCATTAGGCTCTTTATCCGAATTGGATACTTTAATATTACTAAGCAAAGAATTAAACTTTATTAATGAAAATGAATGTGAACAACTGATTGAAAAATTAGATGTCATAGGAAAACTTATTTATGGACTAGTTAAAAATCTTAATAGCGGATTATAAATTTTGAGATATAAGATGTGAAAAGTGATGTTTTAATAGGAGATATAGGGTGTGAGATTTATCTTTTTACATAACACATTTCTCATTTCACTTTTCACAAATTACTTTTCACATAGAAAAATATTCAGCTAATGGTCCAAGAGCCAGAGCAGGGAAGAAGGATAGTGCTGCGATTATGGCAATAACTGCAAAAATCATAATTCCGAAAATAGTTGTATCGGTTTTTAAAGTTCCTGCACTTTCCGGAATATATTTTTTATTGGCTAACAAACCAGCAATTGCAACAGGACCAATGATAGGGATGAAACGGCCTAATAGCAATACGATTCCTGTAGATATATTCCAAAAAGGATTGTTGTCTCTAAGGCCTTCAAAACCAGATCCGTTGTTGGCAGCACTTGAGGTGAATTCGTATAACATTTCAGAGAATCCATGGAAACCATTGTTATTTAGCCAGGCTGTAGCATTGCCATTAAACCAAAATCCCATAGGAGTACCATTTGCTGCAAAATAAGCGGCCAAAGCAGTTCCTGATAATATCAATAACGGATGAAGAATTGCAATAAATGCGGCAATTTTTACTTCGCGGGCTTCGATTTTTTTACCTAAAAATTCAGGGGTTCTTCCTACCATTAACCCAGAAATAAATACTGCCAGAATAATAAAAATGTAGAAATTTAACCATCCTACACCGCAGCCGCCATAAAAAGCGTTAACCATCATAGCTAATAATTGCATGGCTCCCGAAATAGGCATTGCACTATCATGCATACTGTTTACTGAACCGGTAGAAATTACAGTTGTAGCGATACTCCAAAATCCTGAAATGGCAGGTCCAAAACGAACTTCTTTTCCTTCCATAGCACCAGTTGTTTGAGTAATTCCCATTTTTGTGATAGCAGGGTTTCCATTGCATTCGTTTATGACTGTTGGAATGACTAATAGTAAAAAACCAATTGTCATTACTCCAAAAACGATATAGGAAAACTTTCTTTTCTTTAGATAAAATCCTAAAGCAAAAATCATTGCAAACGGGATAATTAGTTGTGAAAAAAGTTCCACAGCATTAGTTAAATAACTTGGATTTTCTAATGGATGCGCTGAATTCACACCAAAGAAACCACCACCATTGGTACCAATATGTTTGATAGCAATAAAAGCGGCAGCTGGTCCTCTGGAAACGGACACTTCATCACCTTGTAAAGTAGTGATTGTATCTTTTCCTTCAAAAGTCATCGGAGTTCCACTAAACAAAAGTATTACAGCAACAATTGCCGAAAGCGGCAATAAAATACGAGTACAACTTTTGATAAAATAATTATAGAAATTGCCTAATTTATCTGTTGTTCTTTCTTTCATAGCAATAAAAACTATTGCTGCCGAAGCCATCCCGACACCCGCCGAAACAAATTGTAGAAACATTAAAACCATTTGCGAAAGGTAAGAGAGTCCTGTTTCTCCTGAGTAATGCTGTAAATTACAATTTACTAAAAAGGAAATGGCAGTATTAAAAGCCAGATCCGCTGACATACTTGGATTATTATCTGGATTGAGGAATAAAGAACCCTGGAATAATAAAACAAAAAAGCAAAGAAAGAACCAAACCATATTGATACTTAAAAGTGCTTTAAGATGCTGTTTCCAGTTCATCTCTTCAGTAACATTTATTCCACTGATTTTGAAAATCAATTTTTCAATGGGATTAAAAACAGGATCTAAAAATGTTTTATCTCCTAAATAAATTTTGGCAATATATTTCCCTGTTGGAATAGCTAGAACTATCGAAACAATAAAAATACTGATGATACCAAATAATTCTGTGTTCATGTTATTTTGTTTTTAAATGTGAATTGTGAAAAGTAAGATGGCTTTACTTGCCATTTTACTTTTCACCTTTTTAAAATTTTTCGGGATTGATTAAAACGTATATCAAATAGCCAAAAACGATTAGTGCGATAATGAATAGTGCTGCCATGACTTATATTTTTTCAAAAAATTCAACAGATTTGAAACAAATTGCAAAAAGCAATATGGCTAATGCGAGTAAAAGAATAGTGAGTAACATGATATAGTATTTGAAATTAGAATTATAGTCGTGCAATAAGAAGTTGTTGATTGTATTCTTCCTGTAGTGATTTTGGAAACAAATTAGAGATGCTGCAATGTTTCATTTCCATAAATGTGGCAATAGATAAAACATAGACATTAGTGATGGCAATTTTAGTTTCGTTACTGCCTGTTTTGAATAATTGTTCAGCAAAAACGAGGTAATTTTTAGCCCGACTGATATTTCCTGTTATGATTGCTTTTTTAGTAATTTCAGCAAAGCGTTCTGCTTGTTTGTATATGCTGTTAACTTGATTTTTCATAAGAATGATTTTTAATTTTTCATTGCTTATGCCAAAAGCTATTCCATAAAAAACAAAAAAATGTAACTTATTGTTGCTTATAGGGTTGTGGTGTTTGTGCCAAAAAAGGGCATAAAAAAAGCCTATCAAAATGATAAGCTTTTCTCAAAATAGAAGGATATGTTATTGAATATTGTATTCGTCTAATTTTCGATATAAGGTCGCAATACCTATTTCAAGTAAACGTGCGGTTTCGGCTTTATTGCCTTTGGTATAATTTAAAACTTTTTGAATATGAAGTTTTTCGATACTTTGCATTGAAAAAGCCGATAGTGTTTTATTGGTTTTATCTGATTGATGTTGGATTTCATAAGGTAATACATCCAAAGTCAGTACATCCGAATTACTTAAAATTACAGCTCTTTCAATCACATTTTTAAGTTCCCGAATATTACCTGGCCAGTGATACGTTTCTAATTTTTGCAAAAAATCATCCTCCATTTTCAAGGTTTTTTTGTTGATTGCATTCGAAAATTTATCAACAAAAAAATGCGTCAGTAACGGGATATCTTTAACCCTTTCCCTTAATGGCGGAATATTAATTTCAAAAATATTCAATCGATAATACAAATCAGATCTAAAACGATGTGCTTCACTTTCCTGTTTCAAATCTCTGTTTGTTGCCGTTATTAAACGAAAATGAGATTTTTTTGGAACAGTATCTCCTAATGGGATGTATTCATTTGTTTCCAATACACGAAGTAGTTTAGCCTGTAATTCTAATGGCATTTCGCCTATTTCGTCTAAAAAAAGAGTCCCGCCATTGGCTTCTTCAATAAAACCTTTTTTGTCTTTTAGAGCTCCGGTAAAAGCGCCCTGTTTATGACCAAAAAGTTCGCTTTCTAATATTTCCTTGCCAAAAGTACTGCAGTTCAATGCTACAAAAGATTTTTCGGCACTCTGGCTGTTTTGGTGAATTGCCTGTGCAAAAACTTCTTTTCCGGTTCCTGTTTCTCCGGTTAAAAGTACTGTTGAAGTCGTTTTGGCTACTTTTTTAGCTAAATCAATCGCTTGCTCAATTCCTCTGGATTTGCCAACGATTGTATCAAAAGAATATTTATCTGAAATTCTTTGTTCTAGCTGTTTTACTTTTTTTTGAAGTTGGACTTTTTCAATAGCCCTATATAGAAGAGGAATTATTTTATCGTTATCATCACCCTTGACAATATAATCAAAAGCTCCATTTTTCATTGCCTGAACGCCATCGGAAATTTTACCATAAGCAGTAAGCAAAATAACCTCTGTAAGGGGAAAAGCAGTTTTGATTTTTTGAAGAAATTCGACACCATTTCCATCAGATAATAACACATCGCAAAGCACGACATCAATATTATTTTGTTCTAATTTTTTAAAACCTGATTTTAAATCAGCAGCTTCTAAGACTTCAAATCCTTCTGATTTTACAATACGAGCTAAAAGTCCGCGCAGTTTTTCTTCGTCGTCAATTATGAGGATATTTTTCAAAGACGTAAAATTTAATTAAAACAAAATTAGCTATTTTTTCTTCAGATATTGAAATTTTATAGTTTACTATGGGATTAGCTTATTTGTTAAAAATATGGAGTCGAGTTTTAGATAATTTTTTTTGAACGACAAGTTTTATAATTGGTTGTTTTTATAAGCTTTAAAAGGTATAACTATTTTAAATTTGTAAATTGTAAATAAAAAAAATAATAATGATTAGGAACAAAAAAATAGTAAGCATTTCTATAGTGATCATTTTTACAATAAGTTTTGCATACCTCTATTCATTTATTTCAAAAAAAAGAGGTGTTCAAGTTTCGAATGAATTTACCAATAAAGAAATTATACCAACCTATAAAGCTACCATCGAGAATAAAAACAATAAACCAAATAAAACTCCTGCAGGTATGGTATGGATTCCTGGAGGGGAATTCTCAATGGGAAGTAAAAAAGAGTCAGAGAGCTTGTGTAGTATTCAAGGAGTAACTCAAGATGCAATGCCAATACATCAAGTGTATGTAGATGGTTTTTGGATGGATAAAACGGAAGTAACTAATAAAGATTTTGCCGAATTTGTAAAAGCTACAGCTTATGTAACTGTAGCCGAAAAAAAACCACTTCCCGAAGAATTGCCGGGAGTTCCTTTAGAACAATTAATTGCTGGTTCAGCAGTTTTTACACCAACACTTAATAAAGTCGATTTAAATAATTATTTGGCTTGGTGGCAATATGTTGGTGGTGCTGACTGGAGACATCCTACAGGTCCTGATAGTAATATCATTGGGAAAGATAATTATCCAGTTGTTCAGATTGCCTACGAAGACGCTGTTGCTTATGCCAAATGGGCAGGAAAACGATTGCCTACTGAAGCGGAATGGGAGTTTGCTGCTAGAGGTGGAAATACCGGAACATACTATACTTGGGGAAATATTTTAAAGCCAGGGGGGAAATTTCAGGCTAATATTTATCAGGGCGATTTTCCTCTTGAGAAAGGGGACACTGCAGAAGACGGTTTTGTAGGATTGGCTCCAGTAGGGCAGTATGCTCCTAATGATTATGGTTTGTATGATATGGCAGGTAATGTATGGGAACTAATTAATGATTGGTATAGTGAGGATTATTATCAGGAATTAGCAAAAAGTGGTAAAGTAACTAAAAACCCGCAAGGTCCTGAAAAGTCTAAATATTCTAAGGAACCTAATGCATTAACAAAAGTACACCGAGGCGGTTCTTTTTTATGTACTGATGAATATTGCACGAGATATTTAGTAGGTTCACGAGGACATGGTGAAATAAAATCATCGGCAAATCATATTGGTTTTAGATGCGTGAAATAGAGATATTAAACAAGAATAGTTATAAAAAAAAGCTCATTTCAGACGAAATGAGCTTTTATATTTTGTGACCCCTACGATACAATTTTCAAACCATTTTATGCAGGATTTAAAGAAGTTAGCCTGTTTTTAATAGAAATATATAGGATAAGTTTTAAAGTATATTCAAAACTGGGTTTAATGTCTTGTTGAGGTTAAAATGTTAAAAATTAAAAATTATTTCCAAATGGACTGTGGTTTTGTTTCAAGGGGAGTCGAGGGGATTACAATCGAACACCTAATTTCAGTTTTAATGTTTATTTAAGGTTTTGATAAATAGAGTGTTATTCCTTTGTTTTATTAGGGTTGTCGCATATGATTTAATTTTTAAATTGTTTTCAATAATATTAATAAGGTTGTTTTTTTAGAATTTTTACAAGAAAGAGTCATTTAAAGTTGAAAAATATAACTATTAATAATAGCTGAAAGTGATCGAAGGGCGAACACTTTTTTGGGTTGTTATTTTGGATTAGTAATAATATACATTATCAAGAGATGATATACTGATTTATTATTTTCATAAACTTAAAGTTTATATAAATACTTCTTCGTTTACCTTTTTCTAAATAAAAAAATGAGGCCTAAAGCCTAGTCATGGTCGGAAGAAATTCTGGCCATTTTTTTATGTTTTAAATACTTTATCAGGATTTCCACCTGCGAATATTATCAAAATCGCTGTAATCATATCTCTAAGTTCCATTGCGATTCT
>NZ_JBBYHU010000048.1:0-19918 GCF_038289905.1 Flavobacterium flavipallidum
AAATAATTTAGGCTACAAAACTGCTAAAAGAAGAATCGCAATGGAACTTAGAGATATGATTACAGCGATTTTGATAATATTCGCAGGTGGAAATCCTGATAAAGTATTTAAAACATAAAAAAAATGGCCAGAATTTCTTCCGACCATGACTACCCAAAAAGGAGGTTTATTAATTATAAGATAGTCACAAAAAAATTAAATATTAAGACACAAGAAAACAACTAAAAGGAGCTCAATTATCATCCATGTTTACAAATTACAAAACTAAAAGTCCAAATTCACGCAAAGTATTCATTGGTTTAGAATACCAAAACAATTCAAAATCTTCTAAATTAGTTTCAAAGTCGGCTTTTAATTCCTGAAAAGTATAGATTTTAGTATTAGAAACAGCAATCTTTTGAAGCATTATCACTAACCACTCACCTTCTGCTTTAGCTGTTTGAATTGAAAAACTTTCTTTCTTATCATGAAAAGTCAAACTCATCATTTCCCAAGAGCGTCCTTTTTTTGATTTAACAAAAATCTCAAATGAAGGTTTTCCTCCTACCCAAACCACCTTAGCATTAGGCTTTATATTAAAATCAACATCAGATTCTAAGGCATTAAAAATAAAATCGGGATGAATTTTTGTTTTTGGAATTTTAAAATCAAACCATTCCTGCAAATCAAAATCGAAGCAGATACCATGCATGTAATTGAACAATGATTTTTTTAGACCAAAACTAAATTGATCATGATTGATTCCTGTTTTGTCTTTATAATTAATATCATTGTTAGCAAATGTCCCTATTTCCTCAGTTTCTTTTACAGCTCCAAATTTTTCAGGATACATGCCCACAGGACTATGTGCCGTCATAGCAAACTGATGCCAAAATCCCGATTGCAAAACACCTGCTTCAAACAATTGACGCACCATTTCGAGACTATCCACCGTTTCCTGAATGGTTTGTGTAGGATAGCCATACATTAAATAGGCATGCACCATAATCCCTGATTCGGTAAAATCCCGGGTAACTCTGGCAACTTGTTCCACCGTCACTCCTTTATCAATGAGTTTCAATAAGCGATCGGAGGCAACTTCCAATCCTCCCGAAACAGCAATACAACCTGAAGCTTTGAGCAGCACACACAAATCGGCAGTAAAACTTTTTTCAAATCGAATATTGGTCCACCAAGTAACTGATAGTTTTCTACGAAGAATTTCGAGTGCTAAAGCCCGCATTAAAGCCGGTGGCGCTGCTTCGTCAACAAAATGAAATCCATTTTGCCCTGTTTGCGCTATCAATTCTTCGATACGATCACAAAGCAAACTTGCCGCCACTGGTTCGTAAATCTTGATATAATCTAATGAAATATCACAAAAAGTACATTTACCCCAATAACATCCATGCGCCATGGTGAGTTTATTCCAGCGACCGTCACTCCACATACGATGCATCGGATTGACAATTTCGATAACTGAAATATATTTATCCAAAGGCAAATCCGAATAATCCGGAGTTCCCACTTGAGATTGCTTGTAATCTGACTTTATGGAATTGTTTTTATAAACTACTGCTCCATTTTCTAAAAGAAAAGTTCTTTTATAGAACTTCTCGACTGCGCTCGAAGTGACAGCATTTATAAGTTCTTCAATAGGAACTTCGCCATCATCTAAAGTAATAAAATCGAAAAACTCAAAAACACGAGCTTCCGAAAGCGAACGCAATTCGGTATTAGGAAAACCGCCACCCATTGAAATCTTAATTTCAGGATGATGTTGTTTTACCCATTGTGCACAACGGAAAGCTGAATATAAATTTCCCGGAAAAGGAACTGAAATAAGAAAAAATGTGGGTTGGATAGTTTCAATTCTTTCTTTTAAAATCGAAAAAAGAATGTTATCAATATATGTTGGTTCCTGTTGCAAAGCCTCATATAATTCATCAAAGGAATTGGCACTCCTGCCTAAACGTTCGGCGTAACGACTAAAACCAAAATTCGCATCAACACATTCCACAATAAAATCGGAGATGTCTTCAAGATATAAAGTTGCCAAATGCTTCGCCTTATCCTGAGTTCCCATCGTTCCAAACGCCCAATCCAATTCTTCCAATTGTGCAAAACGGGATGCTTCCGGCAAATAATCTTCCTGACAAATTTGCAATGCTAAAGTGGGATTCTTCCCCTGCAAAAAAGCAATAACCGAATCAATTGTTTTAATATACTCGTACTGCAAAGCAAAGATTCGTTTGCAATTGTCTGATATTGGTTGGCAATTTCCGGTCTGAAACAAATCAGTTAATCCTTCTTTCGAAAACAATTTCAAAATCACCTCAATCCCTAAATCCGCCTGTACTGATTCTACATTTATCGTATTCAAAAAACCTTTGATATAAGCTGTTGCCGGATACGGTGTATTCAGTTGGGTAAAAGGCGGAGTAACCAGAAATAGTTTTGTTTTCAAAAGGAAATTGTTTTGTGCAAAAATAGGGGATAAAAATCCCCTATTATAATTTTAAAACAAACTTATTTTTAAAACTTATGTTCGTCTTTGCTAATGACCAATAATGAAATTAGCGAAATACAAGCCGCAACCGTAAGATACATCCCTACCGAAGCTATACCGTAAAGTTCAGATAACTTAATTGCAACCATTGGTGCAAAAGCAGCACCTAAAATTCCTGCCATATTAAAAGTCAATGATGCACCAGTATAACGAACAGTTGTCGGGAATAATTCAGATAAAAAAGTCCCTAATGGCCCATAAATGAATCCCATTAATGACATCCCTAAACAAACAAAAACAGTTACTAACACGATATTATTTGTCGTTAAAAACAATGAAAAGAAAAAACCAAACAATGCAATAGCAATAGTGGTGTAAATCAGCATTTTTCTTCTACCTATTTTATCTGCTGCCAAAGCTGAAATCGGAATAAAAATAGCAAAAAACAATACTGAAAATAACTGAATTAAAAGCGCATCTCTATTAGAAAACCCCAAACCTTTAGTATTCCAATTCAACATAAAAACGGTCATTAAATAAAACACTAAAAAAGTAGTAATTGCCGCCAAAGTACCAAAAATCAACTGATTTTTATAGGATTTAAAAACAGTCACAAAAGGAACTTTTACTTCTTTTTGTTCTTCTTTAGAGTTTTCAAAAGCCGGAGTTTCTGTAATTTTCAATCGGATATAAAACCCAACAAGTACTAACAAAGAACTCGCAATAAAAGGAATCCTCCATCCGTAATCCATAAAAGCTTCAGGACTCATGGAATCTGTCAACAACAAGAAAGTTCCTCCCGAAAGCAATAATCCTACCGGAGCTCCTAATTGCGGAAACATCCCGTACCAGGCGCGTTTGTGTGGTGGCGCATTTTCAATTGCCAATAAAACAGCTCCTCCCCATTCGCCTCCTAAGCCAACACCCTGACCAAATCGGCACAGCATTAATAATATGGGAGCTAAAACACCAATGCTGGCATAACTTGGTAAAAACCCAATACTTACTGTAGAAATACCCATAGTTAATAAGGCAACTACCAAAGTTACTTTTCGACCAATTTTATCACCATAATGACCAAAAACAGCCGAGCCTAAAGGTCTGGCAAGAAAGGCAATTGAAAAAGTAGCCAGCGATTCTAAGGTAGAAGTTGTACTATCAGCACCAGGAAAAAATAATTGTGGAAAAACTAATACAGCCGCATTAGCATAAATATAAAAATCAAAAAACTCTATAGTTGTCCCTATCAAACTACCAAAAAGCACATGTTTTAAGGAATTTATTTTGTTATTCTCAGCTTTCATTTTAAAAAATTTAGAATTTAAAATCTTGCAAAAGTCTTCCTTATTTTCGAAAGCTACAAATATTTAGTTCCAATATTTTTTGGTAATTTTACTCAAAAGAAATTCAAACATGCCCAACGACTGTATCAACTATCAGGAATCAGGATATTTCTCTCCTTTGATGAATGATTATTTAAACCAGAATCCAAAACTAAAATCGCTATATAACCGTTTTCCGTCAATTGAAAACTTCGAAGCTCAAATATTTGAAAAACAAAAAAATTTCGATTCAATTAACCGTAATCAACTCGTTTCAGTATTACAAAAACAATATTCAGGGATTGAAATTTCACAACTGACAGAACAAAACATAGAATCTTTAAAAGTTAACAATACTTTTACAGTAACTACAGGCCACCAATTAAATTTATTTACTGGTCCTTTATATTTTTTGTACAAAATCATTTCTACAATCAATTTAACCAAAGAATTAAAAGCAAAATATCCGGCTTATAATTTTGTGCCTGTTTACTGGATGGCGACTGAAGACCATGATTTTGAAGAAATCAATTACTTTAATTTCAAAGGAAGAAAATTCCGTTGGAATACGACAAGTACTGGACCGGTGGGCCGACTTTCAACAGAAAGCTTAGCTGATTTCTTCGAGATATTTGAACAGGAATTAGGTACAAGTAGCAATGCTGAAAAGTTAAAACAACTATTTCAGGAAACCTATTTAAAACACCATACACTTGCTGAAGCGACTCGTTTCTTAGCCAATAATTTATTTGGATCTCATGGTTTAGTCATTATTGATGGTGATGATAGCGAACTAAAACGCAGCTTTATCCCTTACATAAAAGAAGAACTTCTACAACAAACAGCTAACAAAAAAGTTCTTGAAACCACCGAAAAACTGAAAGAATACAACATTCAGGTAAATCCGAGAGAAATTAATTTATTCTACATCGAAGATGATTTACGTGAGCGCATTATTTTAGAAAATTCAAAATACATAATCAACAATACAAAATTGGAATTTTCTGAAGATGAAATTTTAAAATTACTCGAAAGTAACCCTGAAAAGTTTAGTCCTAATGTAATTATGCGACCTCTTTATCAAGAAGTGATTTTACCAAATCTTTGCTACATTGGCGGAGGCGGAGAAATAGCGTATTGGTTAGAATTAAAATCATTTTTTGATACTGTAAACATTACTTTCCCTATTCTTTTAGTTCGAAATTCAGTTCTTTTAGCCACCGAAAAACAACTTAAAAAAGCGGATAAATTAAACCTAAGCTGGGCCGATTTATTTTCTAAACAAAGTGATTTAGTAAACAACAAAACCAAAGTACTATCTGAAATCGATATTGATTTAACACTTTTAAAAGAGCAATTACGAATCCAATTTAATACTTTACATGAAATCGTTAACAAAACGGATTCTTCATTTGCTGGTGCCGTAAAAGCGCAGGAAATTAAACAATTCAAAGGATTGGAAAATCTCGAAAAAAGATTGCTTAAAGCCGAAAAAATAAAACTTCGAGACACATTAATGCGCATCACCGATTTACAAAATGAATTATTCCCTAATCAAAGTTTACAGGAACGACAGGCTAACTTTTCAGAATTTTTTATCGAAAGCGGAGAACAACTCATCCCTAAACTTATCGAAACATTAAAACCTCTCGAACAACGATTTGACACCATCGGTTTATAAATTTAACAAACAAGAATGTGTTTTTGACGTATTTATTGCGTAATTATAGTCTGTTTGAGACAAAAAAAGCTACTTTTATAAAAAAGAAATTAAATGACAACTAATAGAACGTTTACCATGATTAAACCCGATGCTGTCGCTAATGGACACATTGGAAACATACTTGCACATATTACTAATGCAGGATTTAAAATTGTATCTTTAAAATTAACCCAACTTACAGTGGCAGATGCAAAAGCTTTTTATGCAGTTCATGCCGAAAGACCTTTCTATGGAGAATTAGTAAACTTCATGTCTAGCGGACCAATTGTTGCTGCTATTTTAGAAAAAGAAAATGCTGTTTTAGATTTCAGAACGCTAATAGGTGCAACTAATCCAGCTGAAGCTGCCGAAGGAACTATCCGTAAATTATACGCTACTTCAATGGGAGAAAATGCTGTTCACGGTTCAGACAGCGATGAAAATGCAGCCATCGAAAGCGCTTTTCACTTTTCAGGAAGAGAGCAATTTTAGTATTCAGTGTTCAGGCTTTTAGCGTTCATTCGCAGTTGAAAGTCGCATATAAAAAAAATCCCGTCTTGTTTTTTTTTTAGAGCAAGACGGGATTTTTTTATTTGAATAACTGATTACTAAAAATCTGAACACTGACCACTACCTAAGAACCACATCTTTCACCACTTCACGCCCTAAATCTTCATTAATCATTTTAATAATTTTAGATTTGCCGTGACTTAACTCCTCTCTTAATACTGAAGAAGTTAATTCTACATACAAA
Organism: Flavobacterium flavipallidum; assembly: GCF_038289905.1. NCBI lineage: Bacteria > Pseudomonadati > Bacteroidota > Flavobacteriia > Flavobacteriales > Flavobacteriaceae > Flavobacterium > Flavobacterium flavipallidum. Next base: position 6,267 of record NZ_JBBYHU010000048.1, read on the forward strand.
GTACTACCCTTGAGAACTACATTTCGGGTATAACTATTCACACCGTTGCCCATCAAATTTTGCCAAGCCTCCTTTACGTCAATTACATCCATTCCTGACTGCAATTTATTCACCTGAATAATTTGCTTCAAAACATCTCCTATCGAACTTTCATTATTTAGTCTCTTGGCCATCTTCCAGTAAATTTATAGGTCCTGCTTTTTTATAATGGTATTCTTTATTTTGATCATTTTTAATTTGCATTTCATCATCTGAAATACTGATTAATTCTTCCGTCCATTTTGCATAAGGAGTCGAATAATCCAGATAAACATGATCCTCTACAAATCTAACTTTTACTTTTTCATAATCCTCATTAAACAAAAAGGTTCCGTTAAATTGTGGACGAACTTTCCTGCGAATTCCTTCATTTTTAGCAATTTTAAAAAAATCAAAATTCTCATTCATCTTATATTCCTTGTCATCGGCATCTTTGAAACTCACCTTTTCTATCTCCCAATAACCATTTAATTTATTAATATCTTCAGGAGTAATCTTTTGTTGACAGGAAGCCAAAAACAAACAAACAAAAAGAATTTTAAAAACATTTTTCATCATAAATAGTATTATTTGGAGCCTATTCCTGCTGTACACTATATCTGTTGTGCCAAAACCTGGCACAACAGGATGCCGCTTCCATCAGGGCTAGTAATTGGTAACAAAAATACATTTTGTTTACCAAAGAACATTAGCAATATCAAATTTTAAATTCTCAAAAAATAAAAGTTCACTTAAACTATTTTACATAAATTTGGTCTTAAAGTAGTTACAACTTTAATCTCCAGATCATGCCTAAAATAATCATTGCTCTTTTTTGTCTTTGTCTATTTGTAAATTGTAGCTCTGAGACCAATTCAGAAACTATAACCGAAGAAAATATGTATTTCCCTCCTACAAGCGGAACCAACTGGGAAACAAAATCCATCAAGGCTTTAGGATGGAAACAGGAAGCCGTTCAACCTTTATTAGATTATTTAGAACTTAAACATTCTAAATCCTTTATGATTTTAGTAAATGGAAAAATTGTTATGGAAAATTATTTCAATGGCCACACAGCAACATCTAATTGGTACTGGGCAAGCGCCGGAAAGACATTAACCGCTACGCTAACTGGAATAGCCGAACAGGAAGGTTTAATCAATATCAATAATAAAGTATCCGATTATATAGGAACAGCATGGACATCTGAAACTTTAGACAAAGAAAATCTAATTACTTGTAAACATCTTCTAAGCATGACTTCCGGAATTGAAGATTTAGCTAATGGTGATGACGTTTCACCTGCAAAACTAACTTATAAAGCTGATGCAGGAACACGTTGGGCTTACCACAATGTATATGTAAAACTTCAGGATGTAATTGCTCAGGCAAGCGGTCAAACCTGGAGTAATTATTTTAATTCTAAATTGAGAAATAAAATTGGTATGAATGGAATTTGGCAAGCATTAGACAATAACATTGTATATTTCAGCACCACCCGTAGTATGGCTCGTTTTGGCTTATTAATGCTCAACAAAGGAAAATGGGACAATACCATAATTTTAAACGAAGACTTTTTTAATGCAGCAACCACAACATCTCAGGATATCAATCTATCTTATGGTTATTTATGGTGGTTAAATGGCAAAAGCAGTTATCATTTACCTCAAAGCCAACTTCAATTTTCAGGAAGTATCATTCCAAATGGCCCAAATGATATGTTTATGGCTTTAGGAAAGAATGATCAAAAAATTTATGTAATTCCAAGCAAAAAAATGGTTGTTATTCGAATGGGTGATGCCGCAGATAACGTTAATTTAGCCTTATCCGATTTTGATGATGTACTTTGGCAAAAAATAAATGCATTGTATCAGTAAATAATACAATCCTATATAATAATAGTATCAAAAAGGAAATGGAGTCATTAAGAAATTTGATTATAAGCTTCATACTTCTTCTTAGCATAAAATTTATAAATTCTCTTAGTAAACCAAATAAAGAAAACAAACAACAAACAATTACTTATTCCTAGAAAAAGATGTTTGGTATTATTTGGAAAAAGGAGTATAAAATCGTGACCTTTAATCGTAGCCGAATAACTGGAAACACAAAACGGAAATAGAAAAAGCCTAATTTTAATCCAAATATCCTGTTTTACGCCTTGTTGGTTTGTAGATAAAAGAAGTGCAAAACCTATAATCAACGAAATTCCGAGCGAACTTGCCCAAAGCCTTAATGAAGGCTCAAAATAAATAGATAAAATAGAAAAATACCAAATCAAATAACACCAAAGAATTATCTTTGGAATCTTCATGTTTACAATATAACTGATAGCAGGCTTTTTCATATTTTCATTTTTTTTAAAAATGACTGCCTAAAATATTATTAGCCTTTCTTGCTTCTATTTTTAAAACCAATAAAAAACAAGAGAATACCAACAATCAATAACGCATAATATAAGGTTCGATATTGCTCTCTGATAAGATTAGCTATCACAAAACAAGCAACACTAATCATGTATAAATAAATTGGGGCTATGTTCTTCATGTTTTTATTTAAAGAAACTATCTACAAATTCAAACTTATTGAAGACTTGTAAATCTTCTATTCCTTCTCCCACACCAATGTATTTTACAGGAATTTGAAATTGATCAGAAATTCCAATAACTACACCACCTTTAGCCGTTCCGTCTAATTTAGTTACCGCTAATGACGTTACTTCGGTGGCAGCAGTAAATTGTTTAGCTTGTTCAAAAGCATTCTGACCTGTAGAACCATCAAGAACCAATAAAACATCATGCGGTGCATCGGCAACCACTTTTTGCATTACACGTTTTACTTTTGATAATTCATTCATCAAATTAATTTTGTTGTGCAAACGTCCTGCTGTATCAATAATTACGATATCAGCATCCTGAGCAACTGCTGACTGCAAAGTATCAAAAGCTACAGAAGCAGGGTCAGAACCCATATTCTGTCTTACAATCGGCACATCTACACGGTCAGCCCAAATTTGTAATTGGTCAATAGCTGCAGCTCTAAAAGTATCAGCTGCACCAAGAACCACTTTGTAACCCTGCTTTTTAAATTGGTAAGCTAATTTTCCAATAGTAGTAGTTTTTCCAACACCATTAACACCTACAACCATTAAAACATAAGGTTTGGTATTAATTGGAATGACAAACTCGGTAGCTTCACCAGTATTTGTTTCTGACAACAATGAAGCAATTTCTTCCTGAAGAATTTGGTTAAGTTCAGAAGTTCCTAAATATTTATCTTCAGCAACACGGTTTTCTATACGAGTAATAATTTTTAAAGTGGTATCTACTCCCACATCAGAAGAAACAAGAATCTCTTCTAAATTATCCAAAACATCATCATCAACTTTCGATTTCCCTACAATTGCTTTACTAAGTTTCGAGAAGAAAGTAGTTTTTGTTTTTTCGAGACCTTTATCCAGGGATTCTTTTTTTTCTGAAGAAAATATTCTTTTAAAAAAACTCATCGTATTTATGATATTAAAATAAATCTATTCGTTTATATACCCGGCTTACTTTGCCGGAGTAAATATAAAAAATAAAAAAGCTACTTCCTGAAGAAAGTAGCTTTTCTATATATGTTTTTGTGAATTATTTCTTTTTCAAGAATTCATCAACTAATTCAGGAGCAACAATCGTTTCCACGAAAGTATATGCACCAGTTTTTGGAGATTTTACCATTTTAATGGCTTTTGACAATCTCTTAGAAGCTGTTTGTAACGATGCTACGGTTTTCTTTGCCATGATTCAAATGTTATTTGAAGCTTTTTGTAAATCCCAAATAGTTAAACTATTGGAGATTTACAAAAATCTCTAATTATTACTTAATTTCTTTGTGAACAGTTACTTTCTTCAAGATTGGATTAAATTTTTTAATCTCTAATCTGTCTGGAGTATTTTTTTTGTTCTTAGTTGTTATGTATCTTGAAGTACCAGCAACACCTGAAGCTTTGTGTTCAGTACATTCTAAAATTACCTGGATTCTATTACCTTTCTTTGCCATCTTGCTATATATTTATTATAGGAATTAAAAGAATTATTTAATAAATCCTTCTGACTGTGCTTTTTTCAAAACAGCGTCAATTCCATTTTTGTTAATTGTTTTTATCGTAGATGCTGCTACTCTAAGAGTAATCCATCTATCTTCTTCTGGAAGATAAAAACGCTTTTTAACTAAGTTCACAGAAAACTTTCTCTTAGTTTTGTTCATAGCGTGAGAAACGTTATTTCCTACCATCGCTCTTTTACCTGTAAGGTCACAAACTCTTGACATTATATTTATCTTTTATATCGTTATTCAAAATCAGGGTGCAAAGATATACAAAACAAATCTTTCAAACAAAAAAATTATACGACATTTTTAAAAATTTCTTTCTTAAGTATTTCTAAACTTTTAATCAAGGCCCTATCTATCACTTTTTCACGGGGTTGACCAAAATTAAACTCTTCTACAATTACCTCATTTGGCGTTGCTAAAGCAATAAAAACACTCCCTAACTCTGCATTATCAGCACCTTTTGTTGGACCAGCATTTCCAGTTGTTGCAATCGCATAATCTGTATTCATTAGCCTTTGAACATTTAACGCCATTTCTTGAGCTACCTGAGCACTTACCACCGAAAACTCATCTATCACTGCTTTAGAAACCCCCAACACATTTACCTTAGCCTCAGTAGCATAAGAAACAACACTACCTTTAAAATAATTTGAAGCTCCCGGAACCGCAGATAAACGAGCTGCAATTATCCCTCCCGTACAACTTTCGGCCGTAGCAATTGTCTTTTGTTGTTTCGTTAGCATTTTACCAACCAAAACTTCTATAGTTTCATCCTCATCAAAACCAACAATAATATCACTAACAATTGCATTTAAAGAGGCCACATATGACTCCAAAGCGTTTTCCAAGACCTCTTTATTTTTTCCTCTGGCTGAAAGTCGCAATCGAACACTTCCCGGAGCAGGTAAATAAGCTAGCTTGATAAATTCAGGCAAACTATTTTCCCAATCTTCAATTCGTTCTGCAACCATACTTTCACCCTGACCGTAAGTCAAAATAGTTTTATGAATAATATAAGGACGATCGTATTCCTTAACGACTTTTGGAATAATCTCATTTTCTACCAAATATTTCATTTCAAATGGTACACCAGGCAAAGAAACAAAGACCGTATCCTCCTTCTTCATCCACATTCCCGGAGCAGTCCCCACCTGATTATGCAACACTGTACAGCGAGAAGGCACTAAAGCCTGATCTTTATTAATTTGAGTAATCGTACGCTTATAAAAACCTTCAATTAACTGTGTGACATGTTTCAAAACCGCCTCATCAACAACCAACTCATCTTCAAAATAATCACAAAATGTTTTTTTAGTTACATCATCTTTTGTTGGTCCAAGTCCTCCGGTAACTATTACTAAATCTACCTTGTTTTGTAATTTTGCAAATGTATCCAGAATATGCTGCTTATCATCTGTAATAGAAATCATCTCATGAATCTCTACTCCTATTTTGTCCAGCGATTTTGCAATAAAACCAGAATTAGTATCTATAATTTGACCTATTAAAATTTCATCTCCAATGGTGACAATGGTTGCTTTCATTTATTAACCTAATAATTTGAGTTGCTTTATAAAATAAAATCAACATTCAAAAAAATTGAATGTTGATTCTTAACTGATTTATTTCGAATAAAAAAGGAAGACCTATTTACAAATCAAAGTCTTTCTTAATTTCTTTGATTGCTTCTTTCACCTGAGTCTTAATGCTATCATACAAATGCTCAACATCTTTTCTTTTTCCTTCAGCCTTTGTCCATGCTTCTACCTGAAGAATTTCCTCAAATGCTACCGTCATCCCCAACAAATCTAATGTTGGCTTGATCTTATGTGCATAAGCATAAGCATGCTTATGATCTTTCTTCTTAATTCCTTCTTTTATTTGCGCCAAATCTTCTGGTACATCATTCACAAAAAGGGTCAAAATTTCGTTTACAAACTCTTGATCATTATCTGAAATTGCGTAAACCTTTGCTAAGTTATAGTGTAAAGCCATTATTTTATTTGTATTCTAAATAGTTTTTGTCCTTCTAAATACCCTTCCAAAACGTCGTTTGGATTTACTTTCGCAACACCTTTTGGAGTTCCTGTAAAAATAATATCGCCTATTTTTAAAGTAAAATATTGCGAAACATAAGCAATCAGCTCATCTATTTTCCACAACATCATATTTACATTTCCTTGTTGAACAGTCTGATTATTATTTTTCAATTCAAATGTAAGATTTTCTAACGAACTAAATTGCGCTTTAGGTAAAAAATCACCTATTACCGCCGAACCATCAAATGCCTTCGCTTTTTCCCAAGGCAAACCTTTGGCTTTTAAATCGTTTTGCAAATCACGGGCTGTAAAATCAATTCCTACACTGATTTCTTCATAATATTTATGAGCAAATTTTGGCTCGATGTACTTCCCTACCTTACTAATTTTAACTACAACTTCAATTTCATGTTGTACATTCTCAGAAAATTCAGGAATAACAAATGGATGTTGTTTCAACAAAATTGCCGAATCTGGCTTAATAAAAACCACCGGTTCCGCCGGACGTTCATTTTGTAATTCTTCTATATGGTCAGCATAATTTCGACCAACACAAATTATCTTCATTCTTTTTTATGGTTGGGAGTTAGGAGTTGGGAGCTGGAAATTAGAACAAACTTATTCTAACTTCCAACTCCAAGCTTCCAACTTATTTCGTATTTAACTTTCTTAATTTTATTCCCGTTAACACCTTTTTAGTATACAAAGGAAAATCTGCATTTTGAACCCAACTAAAATACCCTGGTTCTTTCTCTAATACCACATCTACTTTTACTCCTTTATGTTTACCAAACGTAAAAATCTCATTACCATCTTGATCAAAAGCAATCATTCCAGCAAAATCGGCTATTTTTTTTCTGGTGGTAAACTCCGATAAAGATTTCATATCATTTTCTAAATCGGAATAACGATCTAATTGTGCTTTCAAAATTTCATAAGTAGCCATAGTATCCGCTTCTGCTGAATGCGCATTATCTAAATTTTGCCCACAATAAAACTTTAAAGCAGCACTTAAAGTACGTTCTTCTTTTTTATGAAAAATAGTCTGAACATCTACCGAAACTCTGTTTTTCATATCAAAATCAACTCCTGCTCTTAGCAATTCTTCTGCCAAAAGCGGAATATCAAATCGATCTGAATTAAATCCAGCCAAATCACTGTCTTTTATCATATTGTAAACCTGAGGTGCTAATACTGCAAAAGTAGGCTCGTTAGCTACTTTTTCATCAGTAATTCCGTGAACAGCGGTAGTTTGTGGAGGAATTGGAATCGTAGGATTCACTAACCAAGTTTTACTTTCTTTATTTCCGTTTGGAAAAACTTTAAATATTGAGATTTCTACAATTCTGTCTTTTCCAATATCAATCCCTGTGGTTTCAAGATCAAAAAAACAGATAGGTCTGTTGAGTTTTAATTCCATTTTAATAATATATAGCTACAAATATATAGTTTTGAGTTTGATTTCTACAATAGTCTAAAAAAGAAAACCCGTCTCGCTATAAAAAACGAAACGGGTTTACAATATAATTTCTCAAGACTAAATAGTTCTTGTAACATCAAATCCTTCTAAATATTCGGCCACTCTTTTTACAAACATTCCTCCTAAGGCGCCGTCAACAATACGATGATCATAACCATGGGTTAAAAACATTTTTTGACGAATTCCAATAAAATCACCCTCCGGAGTTTCAATAACAGCAGGAACTTTTCGAATTGCTCCCAAAGCTAAAATTCCCACCTCTGGCTGATTGATAATTGGTGTTCCAAAAACACTTCCAAAAGACCCCACATTAGTTACCGTATATGTTCCTCCCTTAGTCTCATCCGGTTTTAATTTGCCAAGTTTAGCACGATTTCCTAAATCGTTTACAGCCTTTGCCATACCTACCAAATTCAGCTGATCTGCATTTTTAATCACAGGCACAATCAAATTCCCACTTGGTAAAGCAGCAGCCATTCCAAGATTTATATTTTTTCTTTTGATAATATTATCACCATCAACAGAAATATTCAAACCTGGATAATCTTTTAATGCCTTGGCCACAGCCTCCATGAATATAGGAGTAAAAGTCAGTTTTTCGCCTTCTCTTTTCTCAAATTCATTTTTATGTTTATCACGCCATTTTACAACATTTGTCATATCTACCTCGATAACTGAATAAACATGAGCCGATGTTTGCTGAGAAGAAATCATATAACCCGCAATTAACTTGCGCATTCTGTCCATTTCAATAATTTCATCTCCTCCATTTACCGAAACTGGAACAGTCGATTTTGACACAACCGTTTCTACAAATTTCTGTTCTGTTTTAATCTGAGGCTGATTACTTCTGTTTTTTACGTAGTCTAAAATATCATTTTTAGTAACCCTTCCTTCACTGCCTGTTCCCGGAATTTGTTCTAATTCTTCGATACTTATTCCTTCGGTAGCAGCAATATTTTTCACTAAAGGAGAAAAGAATTTTTCAGAACTGCTACTTTTTATACTCTCAGGAACACTTACCGTTTCCTTTGCAAACTCAATATTTTTAGTAACCTCTTCAATTATTTCCGGTGCTATTGTCTCTTCAATTTCCAGCTCCGCAATTGCGTCTTCACCTTCTGTTTCAATAATTGCAATTATTTGTCCTACCTCAACCAAATCATCTTTTGAAAACAATTGTTCTATTAAAACACCCGAAACTTCACTTGGCACTTCACTATCCACTTTATCGGTAGCAACTTCCAGCACTGCTTCGTCGGCTTCAATTTTATCGCCTACTTGTTTCAACCAATTAGTAATGGTTGCTTCTGCGACACTTTCTCCCATTCTTGGAAGCTTTAATTCGAATCTTGCCATATTGTTAACCTAAAAGATAGTATTAATTTCCGCTTGCGAAATTACTAAATTCTTAAAACATAAATTATATTAAATATGGTTTTGCTATATTAATTATAAGAAGCATCTCATTTTCAGACCAATACTCAACTTATTAATAAAAATCAAATTACAAATCAATTGATTTTTACCAATTCCTCAATAAAACAATCGATCTAAAGATGTATTTTTTTACAATAAATTAACTTTACATAACCTAATCGCTTTCGCAAAAGAGTTATTTTTATTTTTTTGTTACTTCAAAAAAAACAATTCTTATTTACTAAAGCTTACACAATCTAAACATCGAACTTTTAAAAAAGATTAACCGTAAATTCATTTATTTTTGAGCTAATAAAAAAGACGTTTCCTAAAAAAACTATTTGCATTGAAAAAGATATTCTTCCTTTTCCTGTTACTTTCAATAACCCAAATTCACTCTCAAATTTTAGGTTGCACCGATCCATTATCTAAAAACTACAACCCACACGCCACTATTAATGATGGTAGTTGTATTTATAAAAAAACCATTATTAAACCCGAATACACTCTAAAACTCAGCGATACCCTAGTTGAAACCTCAGGCCTAATAACTTTCGATAATTTATTATGGACTCACAACGATGACACTGACACAACTATATATGGAATAGATTCATTAGGAAAAATTAAAAAAAAGGTACATCTTGAAAAAGTTACCAACACCGACTGGGAAGAGATTGCACAGGACAGCAGCTACCTCTACATTGGCGATTTTGGGAATAATTATCAGGGTAACCGAACCGATTTGCATATTCTGAGAATTGAAAAAAACTCTTTCTTAGCCAATAAACCAATTATTGACACCATCTCTTTTTCTTATTCCGACCAAAAAGATTTTACTATTCAAAAACCGAATAGCACTAATTTTGATTGCGAAGCTTTCATCGTTTCCAAAGACAGCATCTATTTATTTACCAAACAATGGAAATCAAATAAAACGAACATTTACACCTTACCAAAACAAGCCGGAAATCATATTGCACAATTAAAGCAAACTATTGACACCAAAGGCCTGGTTACAGCTGCAACTTACTTAGAATCTAAAAATCTAATCACACTTTGCGGATATACTAAGTTGGGAAAGCCGTTTTTATACTTATTGTATGATTTTAAAAACGATGATTTTCTTTCAGGAAATAAACGAAGAATTAATCTCCAATTCTCTTTTCATCAAATCGAAGGAATCACAACTACAGACGGTCTTCATTATTACTTAACGAACGAATCCCTGATTAAGAAACCTATTTTAAATGTTCCTCAGCAAATTCATTACTTTGATTTGAGTTCATTATTGAATTCCTATCTCCATAAATAATTCGCAAATCGGGATAGAATAGCTTACTTTTGCCAAAAAATTACCACTGTGAATTATTTATCTGTAGAAAATATATCCAAATCGTTCGGCGAAAGAGTTCTTTTTGACAACATCTCTTTTGGAATAAACAAAGACCAAAAAATTGCCTTTATAGCCAAAAACGGCTCCGGAAAAACCACTCTTATGAGTATTATCAACGGTCTGGAAGAACCCGATACCGGACAGGTGGTTTTGCGAAAAGGAATCAGAATGGCATTTTTATCTCAGGATAATAATTTACAGGACGAGTTAACCATCGAAGAAAGCATCTTTGCTTCTGACAATGAGACTTTAAAAGTCATTGAACAATACGAAAAAGCATTAGAAAACCCAGAAGACGAAGAAGCTTATCAAAAAGCTTTTGACGCGATGGATCAGCACAATGCATGGGATTTTGAAACCCAATACAAACAAATTTTATTCAAATTAAAGTTGGAAGATTTTAAACTGAAAGTAAAGAATCTTTCGGGTGGACAAAAAAAGCGTTTATCTTTAGCTATTATACTAATCAATCGTCCTGATTTATTGATTCTGGACGAACCTACCAACCACTTGGATTTAGAAATGATTGAATGGCTGGAAACTTATTTTGCCAAGGAAAACATCACCTTATTTATGGTAACGCACGATCGTTTTTTCCTAGAACGTGTTTGTAATGAAATCATAGAATTAGACAACGGAAAATTATACCAATACAAAGGAAATTACTCTTATTATTTAGAGAAAAAAGAAGAGCGAATTACTTCAGAAAACGCAAGCATTGACAAAGCCAAAAACTTATTTGTAAAAGAATTAGAATGGATGCGCCGTCAGCCAAAGGCTCGAACGACGAAATCTAAATCGCGTCAGGATGATTTTTATGTAATTAAAGAAAAAGCACAAAGTCGTCGTAAGGAGAATAAAGTGGAACTGGAAATCAACATGGAACGCATGGGAAGCAAGATTATCGAGCTTCACAAAATTTCGAAAAAATTCAAAGACCATGTGATTCTGGATAATTTCAGTTTTGACTTTCAACGTGGCGAGCGCATTGGAATCATCGGTAAAAATGGAACCGGAAAATCCACTTTCCTGAACTTATTAACCGGAACTTTACCTCTTGATTCGGGAAGAGTCGTAAAAGGCGACACTATAAAAATAGGTTATTACACTCAAAGCGGAATCAACCCAAAACCGGGACAACGTGTAATTGACGTTATCAAAGAATTTGGGGAATACATTCCATTGATGAAAGGAAAAATCATTTCGGCTTCGCAATTATTGGAGCGTTTCCTTTTTGATGCAAAAAAACAATACGATTTTGTAGATAAATTAAGTGGTGGCGAGTTGAAACGTTTGTATTTATGTACCGTTTTGATTCAGAATCCGAACTTTTTGATTCTGGATGAGCCTACAAACGATTTGGATATTGTGACTTTGAACGTATTAGAAAGTTTCCTTCTGGATTATCCGGGATGTTTACTGGTAGTTTCGCACGACCGTTATTTTATGGACAAAATTGTAGATCACTTATTTGTATTTAGAGGACAAGGTGTGATTGAGAATTTTCCCGGAAATTATTCTGATTTTAGAGCCTATGAAGACAGCGTCGATGTGACACAAAAAGAAGAAAACAAAGCCGAAAAGAAGGAATGGAAACAAAAAAATCCAACCGGAAACCTGACTTTTAACGAACAAAAAGAGTTTCAAAAAATAGAACGCGATATCAAAGATTTAGAAATTGAAAAAGCTAAAATAGAACAACTTTTTTCTGACGGTAAAGTTGCCGACGCCGACATCGAGAAAAAAGCAAAAGAATTAGAAAACATCATCATAAAAATTGAAGCCAAGGAAGAACGCTGGTTTGAACTTTCGGCCAAAATGGAAGGATAAATTTGTTCCAAATTAAGACAGTAAATTTTTAAAAATATCCACAACAAAATGAGTTTATGTTGTGGATTTTTTTATTTGTAAGAAAATTATAATTTAGCAAAAAAAATATGCACTAAAATCTCATAAATGAAAAATTCTCTAATATTATTATTTCTACTCTTATTTGTAACATCTTCTCATTCTCAAAAAAAATTGAGTGAAAAAGAAATTAAATTTATATATACCTATTATTACCAAGATTTTGTAAAGAAAAATGATTTTTTATTTAGAAAAGATACATTCAACGATAAGGATTATTTCAAAAAAAAATTCAACAAACAAGAAATAGATAATTTCATTAAAGAATTTGAAAAATCTGCTAAATTAGAAATTTTTAAAACCTTTGATAAAAACGCATTAAATGTAACCACAATATTATCAGACAATTTTAAAGACGTAGGATTTGAAAACGTTAAAATCTCATTAACTGATTATAAACTATTTGACAATAGAAATGATTCTATAAAAATTAAATTTCGTAATGATTTTACAACATTCACGCCCAATAAAATAAATCATCGATCAGGATTGGTAAATGATACCATTTCAGAAAAACTTTTCGATAAATTTCACGGTGAAACCACTTACAAACTTTCATTCCTGACTGGCTACGACATAATTACTTTAAACCTAACAAATATTGGAGATACAATTGAACTTGGAGAATCAAAATATAAATTAATAGATTATCGTTTTAATAAATTAATTATCCAACAATTATCTGAAAAAGAAGAAAATATCAAATTAATTAATTTTTCAATTGACAACAAAGTGATTAAATCGTATGCCGCTTCGGATTTTTATGTAATGCAAAAACAAAATCCCGCTCTTAAAAGCAAAATAAATTTTAGCAACGGAAAAACCAGTGGATTACCTGCCTATTTTTATGATTTATTTTTAAAAAATCCCCAAATGACTTTTGATCAATTCAAAAATAATTTAGATTCCTATGAATCAAATCCATTAGATAAGAAGAGGATAATATTCCATATAAGTGCTATCATTGATCCTAAAACAAAATTCATTCTATATTATCCAAAATATGAAACCAGAACTATACAATTAAAAAAACTTTAAGAATGTACAAATGATTAATAAATTAATTATTTCTCAAAAATTTGGAGAATAATACTCAAAAAAATGGTTTGAACTATCGGTCAAAATGGAAGTATAATTCTTTTATTATACATTAAAAAAAAGCTGCAATTGATGTATGGATATGCAAATAAAAATTACAGTCTAAGTTAAGCTACATTTTTGTAAATGATATTTTGATTATTAAATTCCTCGATTGTTTTGTAATTTAAAGCGCGATGTCTCCTTTTTCTGTTGTACC